>JALZFJ010000113.1 GCA_030867425.1 Actinomycetota bacterium
GGTTAGCCCGCAACCTAAGCTTCCATCCGCTCGACCCACTTCGCCCGCCACTCCGGTGCCTCAAACTGATTCGCGTAGTAGCGGGTGTCCCGCCACTACTTCCCATCCCTCAGCTCGACGATGAGCATGACATCATATATCTGTCCGCCTCCATAATCGTTGACTCCTTCAACGACCCACAGCCCTTCCCTCACCAGCACCGGCGTATCTTGATGCTCGGCGGGTTAGGGTATGCCTCTTGGAACGCCCTCATCTTCTCTTGCCCCTGGATGCGCTCGCCCGACTGGGACATCTCCAACGTGTAGTCCTCGTGGCGTATCTGATATTCCTCTTCGGCGCTGAGGTGGGAAAACAGCTCGGCGAGGAAGTGCTGGGCCTGGTGCTCGTTCATCCCTTCGAGGTTGGGCACCCGCTGCTCGTCCATCTCGGCTTCTCCTTTGGTAGTCATCTTGTTTATCTCTTTGAGGGCTGTAGGGCACGGACGTGCCATTGCCGATTCAAGAAACCCTACATCCCTACACAGCACGCCCTTCATCTGGATACTGCCGTTGACCATCGTCACAGCTCGCAGCCTTAACACCTTGTGTAGTTGATAGCGCTGCTCAGCTAGTGCTTGGGAGCGAGTAGGGGATTCCGTAGACTATTTGTGCACCGGTCACGTCGGCATCGCAGAGACGAAGAGCCAACGTGTGCGGATCCTCGCGGTCGGTGCCCGGGACGGGAGGTTGTGCGTGACGGAAACCGATCTGGAGCTGGGCGACGGCCGCACGCTGCACGCGTACGACACGGGCGCCAACGACGCAGACGGCCGGCTCGCCGTTTTCTGGCACCACGGCACGCCAAACATCGGGGCGCCCCCCGAGCCGCTTTTCCCGGCCGCGGCCCGTCTCGGCATCCGCTGGGTGTCGTACGACCGGCCCGGCTACGGCGGGTCGACCCCATGCCCGGACCGGGACGTGGGGTCGGCGGCTGCCGACGCCTCGGCCGTCGCCGACGCGCTGGGCATCGACCGGTTCGCGGTTATGGGCCATTCCGGCGGCGGTTCGCACGCCCTGGCGTGCGGAGCGCTGCTGCCAGGACGCGTCCTTGGCGTGGTCGTCGTGGCCGGGCTGGCCCCGTTCGGTGCCGAGGGACTCGACTGGTTCGAAGGATTCGGGCCAGGTGGCGTAGCCGAGCTTCGCGCGGCGGCAGCCGGGCGCGCCGCGCTGGAGAAGCACTTGGAGGAGTCCGACAGCGAGCCGGACTTCACCCCCGAAGACGAAGCCGCCCTCGCCGGCGAGTGGTCGTGGTTCATCGACGTCGTCCGTCCCGCTCTCGCTGGCGGCATGGGGGGGTTCATCGATGACGATCTCGCCAGCGTCGGCGCGTGGGGCTTCGAACCTGCCGACGTCGTCGCGCCCGCCCTTTTCCTGCACGGTGGCCGAGATCGGGTTGTGCCCGCCGCGCACGGCGAGTGGCTCGCGCGCCGCTGCGCTGCCCCTCGGCCGAACTGTGGTTGCGCCCGGACGACGGGCACATCTCGATCCTCAACCAGGGCGCGGCGGCCATGGGCTGGCTGCGGGAGAAGGCCGACCGAGGCTGAGCCCCGCGAGGACATCGACCGTCCTCCCACGGTCGGTGCGCGTCGCCCGCGAGAAGGCTATAGGAACCACGTCCGAGTCGTTTCCAAAGCCATATTTCACCGGGCTTCCTAGAGCCCTTTTGTCGGTAACCACCTGATCTCTAGAGGCAACCGGTGACACTGACCCGACTTATCTGTTCCGGCAAAAGGATAGTGAGGCACGCCTTTCCCATCTGTACACTTGTTCTTATAGACCGCGCTAACGGGTGTCGGATCGGGTGCTGTCGCTCGTCGAGCGCAGGCGGCGAGCGTTAGTGAAAAACTTTCTATCAAGGTGGTGATCGGATGAAGACTTACGTTGCGCTTTTTAGGGGGTTGAATGTCGGTGGGAACAGTATTCTGCCGATGAAGGAACTCGTGGCCCAACTTGAGAACATAGGCTTACGCAACGTTAGAACTTACATTCAAAGCGGTAATGCGGTTTTCCAGAGCGAGGAGGAGGCCTCGCTGCTTTCGAACAAGATCAGGGCCGCTATCAAGAATAGCCGCGGTTTCGAGCCCCAAGTACTCCTGCTGGAGCCAGAGGAAATAGAAAAGGCAGTCGAATCGAATCCTTTTCGCCAAGCGGAATCGGAACCTAAGACCCTGCACGCATACTTTCTGGCTTCGACGCCGAAGAACCTAGATCTCGACGCCCTCGAAAGTATTAAGAGCGAGCGCGAACGATTCGTTCTCAAGGACGGCGTTTTTTATCTGCATACGCCCGACGGTATAGGGCGGTCCAAGCTCGCTGCGAATGCCGAGAAGTTGCTTGGCGTTTCGGCGACCGGTCGGAATTGGCGGACCGTCCGCAAGCTCATGGAAATGGCGAAGCAACGCGTCTAATGATACTTTTCATAGGAGATTAGTCCTCGGTGGCGCTAGATCATATGGTTTGGCAGAGAAGTTAAGGGTAAGCGCATACGAGGATCAGGGGCCCATGTTCGCGTCCGTCAAGGGTACGGCGTTAAGTACGCCAGCAACAAACGCACTCACCCTAACAACGATAACCGTAAACTAGCGGGGATGCTGCGATAGCAAGCATCTCTTACCTAGTGAGCAGGACGGTTTTTCGCCCCCTCCCCGCCCATTTTCGTCTACAAACGTTTGCCCATTGAGGGTTGATCTACTCGGCCGCCTCAGACACGTACACTGGCCAGGGGTCGAGCCTGCATATGTACCGTGTGCAGAAGGCCTCGTGGCCGACTCGTAGGCTGGATCATCGTTGGTGCCGGCCTCCTCGGAACTTCGCGGCTGTTTCATGTACGAAATCCGTAGCCACTTATGATGAGGTTGGCTTCAACTGCAGTGCCAGAGATGTACTGCTGGTGCTTCCCATTTACGTTTCGCAGCGCTCTACCTTACCTGCTCTACCACTCGGGCGGCACATGGTCGTTATTAAAGCCGGGGCGCGGGTATTAGTAGAGTGGTAAGGTCTATCACCAGAAAGGACACCTCTGTGCGAGCTATGGTCATTCCGGAGTTTGGGAGTCCCGAGCTCTTCGAGGAGAGGGACATGGAGAGGCCTGAGCCTGGCCTAGGCCAAGTGTTAGTGCGGGTCTTCGCCTCGTCAGTCAACCCTGTAGACGCCAAGTTCCGCGCCACTGGTTCCTCCATAGGGCTGGAGGCGCCCATGATCTTAGGAGCCGATGTGTCGGGGGTAGTCGAGGCGGTCGGGCCAGGCGTGACGGACCTGGCGCCCGGCGATGAGGTCTTCTACACTCCGGAGGTCTCCGGTCCGGATTCCAACAAGGCCTACGCCGAATACAGCGCTGCCGCCGCTGATATAGTGGCGAAGAAACCAGCCTCACTCACCCATGAGGAAGCTGCCGCCGTCCCTCTCGCCGGTGGTACGGCCTACGAGGGAATCGTGCGTCGGCTCGCCATTAAGGTGGGGGAGACGGTGCTTATACACGGTGGGGCCGGGGGCGTCGGCTCTTTCGCCGTACAGATAGCCAAGGCTTCCGGAGCTAGAGTCTTGGCTAGTGCAGGAAGTCGTAATCAGGAAACCTTGAAGGAACTTGGGGTCGACGTGGCAATAGACTATACCTCGGAAGACGTCTTCGAGGTCACGCTCGATGATACTGGCGGTGCGGGCGTAGACGCTGTCTTCGACACGGCTGGAGGAAACCTTATCGCCAAGAGTGTGCAAGCAACTCGCCCCTTTGGTCGGCTCGCGAGCATTATCTCTCTGCAGGGGGACCTCACCCCTGCCTACCGACTCAACCAGACGATCTACGGCGTCTTCTTGACGCGTGAGCGGAAACGGCTCGAGGAGATGGCCCGATTGATAGAACGTGGCCAGATACGACCCCTCGTGGACCAGGTGTTGCCTCTCAACGAGGTCGGCAAGGCACATGAACGACTCGATTCTGGGCACGGGCGCGGCAAGATTGTGCTACGTGTAGCAGAGGAGTAGAGGCTTAGAAGCCTGAGCATGAACTTCATGCTCGCAAGCCCTTGCTTTCATACCTGGAGCAAGGTTACGGCGCCCTTGTCGTCGGTTAGTAGGGCGCGGGACTCGAAGCCCGGATTTGTCGTCTCGAACGCTAAGCGACGAGAGTTTGCAGGACGACAAACCACTGTCTCTAAGTCGGCTTCTATCCCCGCGAATACGCCCTTGATTCTAGCGGCTCATCGGGGCATGAGTAGACGTTCAGGCGCAACAGCTTGTAGAGGCGGTGGCGCTCCTCGGGCGTAAGGTCCTCAAGGGCCTCGTTGGTCATGCGTGCGCAGGACTCTAGCATAGTGTCCCGCTCCTCGCGCTCGGCGCAGCAGTGGGAGTCGAACTTGTGAACGCTCCACATCTCCTCCAACCAGCGCAGATACTTTTCCCTTTCGCTGGATTCTTCCTCCTTCTACCTCTGGCCGGGGTTCTAGTGGCAAGTGGCTCCGGCCCTGTTTTTTTAGGGAAGCCACAGAAGAAGATTTAACCTAAAGTTTGCCCGCGCTTAACACGCTCTTTAACCCTTTCCCCTATCCTGTGGCTCGGTGGGGCAACAAGGAGAGGGAAAGGAAGAGATACCATAACAATACAGCAAGACACCATAGCCAAGAACATCCTCAACCATCTC
>JALZFJ010000131.1 GCA_030867425.1 Actinomycetota bacterium
CTCCTTCAGGTCCTTCTGCACCCTTTGAGCTAACATTAGGCGTAGGTCGGCAATGCAAACTACGCACCCCTCCCGAGCCAAAGTACCTGCGATACTTGCGCCGATGCCGCTCCCAGCGCCCGTAACCAAAGCAATCTTGTCGTTCAAAAGCAAGTCCATGATGGTCCTTTTTAGGGGTTACCTCTTCTTAATCCGCCCAAATCTTCTAGCTGTTACGACTTCTCTCATCAAGCGGCCGCCGTGTGACTTAGGGAAGAGACGTGAGACGACCATCAGCAATCGCACTATGCTGGTTCCTCCGTAGTGGCATGTACGCGAAAAAGTGGCATTGTTCGCATGGTAACTCCTTAAGGCGATACCCAATATCTACTTGTATATATTTATTAGAAAAGCAACTTACCCCTCTTCAATCTTGCAGCTGCGCTACTACGTCTTCTCCCTATACCTCCTTAGTAGGTCTTCGCCCGCGGGCGCTTCGGTGCATAGGCACGGCCGGTGTCCGCGTCGAACTCGAAGTTGCGCCATGGACAAAGAGAAAAGCCACCGGCGATCACGAACCCGCGAGCGTATGCAGAACGGCCCGTAGAGCACCGACGAACCGGTCGATCTCGACTTCCCCGATGGCCGCAGAGACACACCCCACCCCGCGCGGGTCTATCAGGACGCCTTCCTTGAACAGGCCGAGGAAGACCCGGTGCCTAAGGTCAGCGTCGGCGCCCATCGTGTCGCGGTAGCTCTTGACCGGTTGAGAAGTCAGGTGCATCGCGAAGAGCGAACCGAGGCCGGTCACCTGTGCGGGAAGACCGACGTCCTCGAAAGCCGTACGTATCTGGCGCCGCAAGGATTCGCCCCGAAGGTTCAGACGCTGGATCTCTTCGCCCGTGAGCAACCCGAGTGTGGTCGCGCCGGCCACCAAACTTATAGGGTTCGCGTTGTAGCTACCGGGGTGTGGGATCTGTGGCTTGCCGTGTGAGGGATCGAACATCGTCATGACGTCGCTTCTTCCCCCGAACACGCCAAGCGGAAAGCCACCGCCGATGGGCTTCCCGAGACAGGTTAGGTCCGGAGATACACCGTAGTATTCCTGCGCGCCCCCGTATGCGACCCTGAAGCTGATTACCTCGTCGAAGACGAGGAGTATCCCGAGCTGTTGGGTTATCTCGCGCAGCATCTCGAGGTAGCCTCGCTCGGCGGGGATCATGCCAACGGAGCCCAGGACCGGCTCCACGATTACGGCCGCAAGTTGCTCACCTTGTTCTTCGATCAGGCGCACCGTCGACTCCACCTCGTTGAACGGCAGCACCACCACATTGTTGAGGCTGTCTGGGGTGAGACCCAGGGACGCCGGAGTCGCGTCCGGTCGCAACACCTCTCCGGCTTGCTCGGCCGACGGGTGCGTGCTCACCATCACGTCTTCCCAACTGCCGTTGTAGCCTCCCTCAACCTTGGCGATCTTGTGCTGTCCTGTAAACGCTCGGGCGGCGCGTACGGCGTTCATCACCGCCTCGGTACCCGAGTTTGCGAAGCGAACCCGTTCGAAAGATGGCACGCGTTCGCACAGTAACCTGGCCAGCCACACCTGAGGCGCCGTGACCCCGGGGAAGCAAGTTCCCTTCTCTAATTGGCGCCGGAGCGCCTCGAGAACCCGAGGATGCTTGTATCCGAGGATCAAAGAGGTGTGGTTGGCGGTGAAATCTAGTAGCTTGTTGCCGTCCACATCGGTCAACCAGCAGCCGTCGCCTTCTTCCAGGACGACAGGATAAGGAGGGTAGAAGAGGGGACTTCGAGAGTCGGCGCCGGGAAGGTAATTGCGGCCCTCCAGAAAGTATTTGTAAGAGGTCGGGGTCAGGCTGCGGTAGAGTCGTTCCTCTCGGGATAGGGAAGCTGCTTTTTGCATGTCCATGCCGTTCCTCTCGTAGTAGTCAGGGTGAGCTAAGACAATCTAGCCTTATCAGCTGATTCGTGTGGTCAACCAGACCTTCGGGGCGGCAACCACCGCTGCCTAGCGGTTGATTACCCGCTTTTCGTACCGCGTGGCGGTCCTCGCCACCGCTTGAGCGGTTTGACGCCCCTCTCGACCATGTTGCGCCGGACGAAAGTGGCCGCGTCGAAGCTCGCAGGCCCCCCGGAGCGACCCGCGTAAGTGTATGCTGCTGTGTAGTCCATTTTTCTCGTGTCCCCGGCACTCTGCTCAAGATCATCACGTACCGTCATTCGGTAGTTCAGAGCGAGGGCCTCCTTAGAAAAGTAGTATAGCCAACCATTGCTATCAGGATCAAGTACGTAAGGTATCACAATAGCCAACGAAGATTAGATAGACTTCGGTCCAGACTCGAGCAATACTTGCAACGGGAAAGCACCTGTCCCTCATGGGTGCCACGTTTCATAAAACCTGGTCGTCCTACTCTGCAGAAGTCGTTGCGGGAGCCATCGCCTTAGTGTAAGGTGCATAAAGATGCTTGAGCGTGCCCTAGCGCGCCGCTAGAGCAGATCCACGAGTACAAGGGAGGCATGGGGTGAGCGATGCCGACAGGTCCGAGCAGCGTTCGCATAGGACACTCGATTTGCAGAGTGTCTTCAATGCCGAAGACAGCCAGGAGGTCGCGGAGCTCTACGATGCCTCGGCAGAGGATTACGAGCGGAGGATACTGAGCTGGGGGTACTCTACCCACGCGGTCGCGGCCTGGTTCTTTGGCCGCTACGTGAAGCCCGAA
>JALZFJ010000137.1 GCA_030867425.1 Actinomycetota bacterium
CGAGGAAGAGTCCCGCCGGAACCCCGGCCTGGGGCCAGCTCCCGTAGAAACCACGCCTGCCTTCGGGCGCATATTCCACCGCCATGAGCACCGCTCCGCCGTACTCGCCGCCGATGCCTATGCCCTGGAATCCTAGGAGCCTCCACCCGCGGGAGCCCCCACCTCTCCCTGTTCCCAATTCTCATGGTCCAAGTGAGCATACTTGGGCAAGAAACGCCTGGGCAGCTGCAAAGCATCTCTCCTGAAAGGAGGAGCTAACTGGGTGCCATCCACCATGATCTCCAGCACCGTCGGGTTGCCAGAGCTTAGGGCATCTTCGAAGGCCTCCCTCACATCGTCGGGGTCGTCGACGCTAGCACCGTCGGCACCCATGACTCTAGCTACCTCCGCGAAATTGGGAGTGTCAATGTTAGAACCCACGAAACGGTTGTTGTAGAAGTCCACCTGGTTTTTCTGCTCCGCGCCCCACCTTTGGTTGTTGAACACACATGCGATTACCGGGAGACCCTGCTCGACCGCGGTGCTCACCTCGTGTAGGCTCATGCCCCAGGCCCCGTCGCCGACGATGGCCACCACAGGGCAGTCGGGACGAGCCAGCTGCGCGCCTAAAGCCGCAGGATACGCGAAGCCGCAGTTGCCGAAGGTCAGCGCCGCTATGAGCTTGCGACCCTGGTTGAAGTTGAGGTAGCCGTTGGCGGTCGAGGAGATGTTGCCGATGTCGGTAGTAACGATGGTGTCGTCGGTCAACGCCCTAGAGATCTCTAATAGCGCCCTGCGTGGGTTGATGGGATCACCTTCGGCCATGGCCTCAGTGACGATCTCGTTTTCCCACTTCTGCTTTTCGTCATTGATCTGCTGTAGACGCCTCTCGTTAGTCTCGCCGTCCTTCTTCATCGCTTTCAAGCGGTTGAAGATCTCGACGCTCGCCTCTTCCGCGTCGCCCACGACGCCTATCTCGACGGGGTGGGTACGGGCGATTTGCTTAGGGTTGATGTCTATCTGGATGATCTTGGCATTCTTGGGGAACCAGTCGATATCGTACTGGGGGATGGTTCCGAACACAGAGAGCCTGGTACCGATAGCCAGAACCACGTCCGCTTCGGACACCAGGTTCATCGCCGTCTTCGACCCCATGTAGCCCAGAGGTCCGACCGCCAAGGGATGGTTGGCGGGGAACGCGTCGCTGTGCAGGTAAGAGGTTGCTACGGGCGCGGTTAGATGCTCCGCGATCGCCCCAACTATCTCTTGTGCATCGGCGTTGACCACGCCCAGACCGGCGATTAACACCGGGTTTTCGGCGCTCGCCAGGAGTTCGGCGGCCTTGTCCAAAGTTTCATTGGAGCCCCGGCCCTTTATGTCTGGGCGGTACTGGTGGGGATGGGGGATCTCGTCCTCGAGCTCGCCGAAGAAGTAGTCGCGGGGTATGTCGTATAGCACGGCACCGCGCTCGGCGTAAGCGACGCGGAAGGCCGTTCGCAGAACATCTGCGGCTCTCGAGGGGTGCGTGACTACCGCGGTCGCTTTGGTGATCGGCCTGAAGATGCTCTCCTGATCGGCTTCCTGGAAGCCATCCCAGCCGATCGAGGGTGTGGCGGATGACGGCGCGATGACGACCATCGGCGTGTGTGCCAGGTTGGCGGCGGCCACGGAGGTCACCATGTTGGTGATCCCGGGACCGTTCTGCCCGGTGACTACCCCCGCTTTCCCGGTTATGCGCCCGTACGCGTCTTCCATATGAGCAGCGTTCTGCTCATGACGAACCGGAATAAAGCGGATGCCCGCGGCCGGGAAGAGGTCGAGCATGTCCATGAACGCGGAACCGACTATGCCCGGGACGTGATCTACGCCCTCCGCCAAGAGCGTCTCGACTATCGCCTCGCTCGGCGTCATCTTTGCCATTACCGCAACCTCCTATTGGAAACTCGGAGCAGGGCGCCCCCAAGCTCTTGTATCACAATACCCCGGCGCCACCTTTTGGGCTTTTGCTTCGTTGCTCTTATCTCCGCGTAGTACCCTTCCCACTTGGCCGGCATTCCCGTAGCCGCCTTTCTAGGACCCTTCTCTACAACCCCTTCGTCCCCTTTCTTTCCCGGACATCGTAGAGGATAGAGAGAAGTGGCGGCTTGCGTCAACGGTTGCGACATAGGAGTTTACGATAGTAGCGTAGGCGAGTTCGATGGAAGAAGCCGCCGTCCTCGTCGATGCACTGATACGGACGGACACCGGGTTAAGTCCTAAGGAAGGCGAGAGTGCTGCCAGCGATAGCGATCCCGGCCACGACCATCGCAACCGCGACCCCCCGGCGCAGCACCGCCGCCGGAGCGGCGTGGGCGATGCGCGCACCCCCCAAGACCCCGATCGAACCGACGGCCCCGAGCCACAGTCCCGACAGCAGGTCGATCTCCCCGTAGGCGAGGAACCCGATCGTCCCGAAGACCGCCACAGGGATCGCGGTGAACTGACTGACGCCGACGGTCGTCAGAGCCGGAACGCCCAGGAACAGGAGCGTCGGAACGAGGAGAACCGCGCCTCCCGTGCCGGTCAGCGCGGAGCCGAAACCAACGCCGACGCCGACGGCGACCAAGGCTTTGGCGCTCAGGCGCCTCGTCGAATGCTGTCCGATCGCCGACTCCGAGAGCGTATGGAGCCCGGTCCCGACGAGCAGCAGCGCGAGGACGAGCTTGAGCGTGGTCTGAGACAGCGTACCGTTTACCCACGCCCCGAGGACGGCGGCGGGGACGACTCCCGCGCTCACCGCGGCGGCCGACGACCAGTCGAGGGTGCCGCGCCTCGCGTAGGTAGCAGTGCCGACGGTTCCCACGAAGAGGAAGCCCCACGTGCTCGTGGCCATGGCGACGTGCGGCTCGAAGCCAGCCAGATAGATCAGCGCAGGAGCGAGGAGGACGCCACCCACACCAACGGAGCCGATCAACGTCCCGATCAGCAAGGCCGACAAGAAGAGCAGGACGAAGACGAGCGTGCTTATCGACGCACCGTCCATATCCGAGCATCGTGGCTGGGTCCCGGCCGGCGACCGAGAGGGTCTCTGCCTCTCTCGGTCAGTCGCTTCCGCCAGAGCTCGAGACTCCGGGATCGAAGCGACCACTGCTGTCCCACCCCCCGGCCTCCGGGCACGAGCTCGCGCCTGGCGAACTCACGCGCGGCTTGGCGGGCCTGGCGCTGCGCGTCGTTCTCCACGGCTTGATCTCCCCAAAGACCTATGAGGGGGGCACGACTTCCATTATAAACAGCTTGCGGATGAGCATGGTTTTGCGGCCGGTCCTGTCCCTGTAGTGGCCGAAGGTGATGTCGTCCACCGTCTCGCAAGGGCAACCTCTCCTGGATTGACAGCGCTTCGCCCTTCGTTCACCAAAGACGTCGGCCACAATCGCCGGCACTCACTTGATCGCCCTGGTCGTCTCCTGCTCTCACACTTCTCCGATCTCAGCTTCTATGGAGGAAGCTGCCAGTCTTTGCCGATTCTGAGTTATTGTAAGATTGACTCGATGAAAATTCTCGCCATCAACTGTGGAAGTTCGACGCTGAAGTTCCGGCTCTTCGAGATCGAGAGCGAGGGTTCTGGCTCCGACCGGGAGCGAGAGGTGGCAGACGGCAGCGTGGAACGTATCGGTGAGCAGTCAGCGATCATCGGGTTTGGCTCCGAAAGCGGCGAATCCTTACAGCATCCCGCAGAGGTTGCCGACCATGATGAAGCGACCCGCCGAGTACTCGACTGGCTAAGGACTACTGGTCTCATGGGACGAGATGGTCCCGAAGCCGTCGGCCACCGGGTCGTTCACGGCGGAGACCGCTTCGCAGGGCCGGCCCTTATCGAAGATCGCATCATGGATGAGATAGAGGCGCTCAGTGACCTGGCACCACTCCATAACCCGCCGGCGTTAGCAGCGATACGCTCTGCCCGGGCGGCATTGGATCCCTCTGTTCCCATGGTAGCGGTCTTCGACACTGCATTTCACCGTACCCTGCCTGAGCGGGCTTCGCAATACGCCATCCCTCGGGAGTTGGCTGCTAAATACCACATCCAGCGCTATGGGTTCCACGGGATAGCACACCAATACATGGCCGAGCGCTACGCAGCCATTACCAACACGCCCCTCCAGCAGGCCAAACTCATCACGCTGCAGCTCGGTAATGGCTGTTCGGCCACGGCAATCAAAGATGGGCGCTCGGTGGACACCTCGATGGGGTTTACCCCCTTAGAAGGGTTGATGATGGGAACGCGATCCGGAGATATCGATCCTTCCCTGATAGGTTTTCTCGCTCGTAGGGAAGGCGCAGACGTCGCAGAGGTCGAAGATTGGCTTAACGAGCAATCGGGACTTCTGGGGGTCTCAGGCCACTCCCGGGACATGCGCGAACTGCTGGAAGCCGAGGCTAGCGGCGATGACCGCGCTGCTCTGGCAGTCGAGATGTTCTGCTACCGGATACGCAAGTACATAGGAGCCTACTTGGCCACGCTAAGCGGTGTAGACGCCGTGGTCTTTGGCGGCGGCATCGGCGAAAACGCGCCCCAGGTTCGAGCCCGCGTTTGTGCCAGCATGGACTGGTGCGATCTTAAGCTGGATCAGGAGCGCAACTCGTACACCCTCGGTTCCGAGGACCGGGTCAGCACGGAAGACTCTGGGGTTCACGCCTACGTAGTCCCGGTGGACGAGGAAATGATGATTGCCCACGATACCGCTCACTGCCTGCGCGATCACAGGCAGAAATAGACCAACTACTGCTTCTTAGAAGATTTGAATGACCTTTAATATTTGCTCCCTACTGCTTATGAGGCCTTATCGGTAGTCCCTAGAAGTTATAAGGCTTATCTCTGCGCTATTCAGAGCTTTCTATATGCAACTTCCCTTACACTAAAGGTATACTCTTTATAGTTATGTGAGAAACACAAGGGGTGGAGATGAGGGGCGTAGGAGCATGAAGCTAGGTTCCCTAGAAGCGTTTTGCGCGGCGGTTGAGGAGAAGAGCATCTCTGCTGCGGCCCGGCGAATGTACTTATCGCAGCCCAGTATAAGTGAGAGGCTGGCGGAGCTGGAGCGCGAGGCCCAGGTGCCGCTCTTGAAGCGTTCTCAGCGCGGTGTCGAGCTCACCCCTGAGGGGACTACTTTCTATGAGCAAGCTCGCAAGGTTTTGGATGAAGTGAAAGCTGTGGAATCTACTCTGCAAAACCTGCGAAATAAGGACAACATGAAGTTGCGCTTTGCAGCCTGTGTGCTGGTAGGGGGGCATCTACTGCCGCATTGGTTACGGCGTTTCGAAAGGAAGGTACCAGGGGTCAGGGCCAAGGTCTTTGTAGGCAACGATCCGGAGGTCGTGAATGCTGTAGGAAGCGGAGAGATGCCCATAGGAATTGTGGCAAGTGATGAGCACTGCGATTCTTTCGAGTGCGCCCCTATTCTGAATGACGAGCTTGTGGTTGTGGTGGCGCCAACCCATCCCTGGGCGCAGCAACAGATATCTCCGAAAGATCTCCCCGACGAGCCGTTCATCTCCAGAGAAGAGGAATCGGCGATTAAAGAGATTACCGAGCAGACCCTAGATGAGATGGTAGGAGTAACTCTGAATGTGCGGATGGAGCTCGGTAGTACTACCGCGGTCAAGGAAGCCGTAGAGGCGGGCATGGGATTCTCCCTCCTCTCACGAGCCGATACACAACGAGAATTTGAAGGGGGTAAATTGGTAGAAGTACAAGGCTTCTCAATACCCTGGAGCTTCAAATTGATCCGTCATCCGTCAGCAACCCTAAGCCTCACCGAGCAACGCTTCTATGAGTTCCTATTGAATGCGCGCGAGCTGACCAAGTGCGCATCGCGCAATCGTGTGCGGTGACCGAATGCTAAGAGCTCATCGAGCCGCCGCTACGCTATCTTCGCAGCCGCCAAACCAAAAGGTGGATGGTGGCATACTCGAGAAAGTGGCCACGAAGAACCGGTGTGAACCGCATTTTCCGGACAGTATCCCTAGTCAACTTCCGGCCTTCAGTGGCCTTGCACAAAAACTCCCGTTTGCACAAAAAGTCAGCATCCTGCACAAAAACCCCCTTCCGTCTACTCGTCTAAAAAACCCGTTCTGCACAAAAAGTCTCCTGCCTTCCCTGATGCCCGGCTTTAGGGTTTGAAACACACGTCACTTTTACGTGGTATGATGATGGTGGTCGATGGTCTTAGGTCGGTTGAGCGATATATCCCTCATCCAAGAGCGAGTGCTCTATCCCTCCCATCGTCCAGAGCAGTGGGGAGCCATGAGTGCCAATTCTCCCCACCGCTTTTGTTGGTTCTATTGAGTAGGCGCTACTCAGGCTTGTGGCTATGCTACGAGTCGACGCTGTTCCTCTTCGACCATCCGTTGCACCTTCTCTCGTTGGCGCTTTGACGCAGGCTGGTAGTAGGCATCAACCGCGCTGCCCTCTTCGCTCCGCCTTCGGAATTCTTCTTCGCTCTCCCCTTCCTGCGGCGCGAAGTAATCCACGAAGAGTGTGCGGCGAAACACTAGGGCGTAGAGCCTTGCTCGCGCCAAGGCTTCGCGGCCCTCTTTGGTATTAAGCCAGGTATTCCGAATGAGTTCGTCTTCGGCCAAAATCTCTTGGTATCTCTTCATGGCTTCTTCTTTGCTTACGCCCCGCCACCAGTTGCCCCATTCGTCTTCGGGTAAGGCTATCCACGCGCTGCCGAGTTGTGCCCCTAGAAAACCCCGAAGTTCGTCAAGCGACCTCGGAGGGGCGGGGGCTTTTGGGGCTTCGGGCTCCCGAAATAAATCTTCTACTTCGACACCCAAAGCATCAGCTAGCTTGCGCAAGGTCGAGGGCCGCGCCTGGTGACGACCCGACTC
>JALZFJ010000139.1 GCA_030867425.1 Actinomycetota bacterium
CCCATCTCCGGCACGATCTCCTGCGGAAAGATCGCCTTCTCCCACCACTCCCGGATGTTCGGCTTGATCTTCTCGTGGACGAAGGAGCGCACCTCCTCGCGTACCTTAAGCTCCTCGTCCGTGAGTAGGGCGTCCAACCCTAGGAAGTCCGTAGCCTCGGGGATGTTCGTTTTCGATCCGCTTTTCTCCTTTGTAGTCACACCTGCACCTCCCTGGATCTCGGCCCCGCACTCCTAATCTCGCCAACCCAGCAGGAACTCCTCCTGCTCCGAGGTCAGGGCGTCCACCCCCATGCCTACGGCGTTGAGCTTTATGCGAGCTACCTCGTCGTCTATCTCTTTCGGGAGCAGGTGCACCGTGGGCTCCAGCCTCTCGTGCTCTCTCGCCAGGTGGTGGGCGCAGAGGGCCTGGATGGCGAACGTCAAGTCCATGATCTCGACCGGGTGCCCGTCTCCGGCCGTGAGGTTCACGACCATGCCGTGCCCGATGAGATACAACTTCCGGCCTTCCGGCATCGTGAACTCCTCGACGTTGCGACGTACCTCGCGTGTTTCCCGGGCCGCCATCCTCAGGCCCGTCGTGTCTATCTCCTCGTCCACCGCGCCGGCGTTCGCCAGGAGCGCACCATCCCGCATCCGTTCGAAGTGCTCCGCCGTTAGCACGTCCCGACTGCCGGTGACGGTGATGAAGACCTCCCCTATCTCTGCCGCCTCCAAGGCTGGCAGTACGTCGTACCCGTCGGCGTACGCCTCGAGCCCCCGCACCGGGTCCACCTCACAGACCGTCACCCTCGCCCCCAGGCCTGCAGCGTAGCGGGCGATGCCCTTGCCACACCACCCGTAGCCCAAAACGACGACGCGCTTGCCGCCCACCATCAGGTTTGTGTTCTGCATGATAGCCGTCAAGGTAGACTGACCGGTCCCGTAGCGGTTGTCGAAGCGGTGCTTGCACCGGGCCTCGTTTGCGACAATGACTGGGAACTCCAAGACCCCCTCCCGCTCCATCGCCCGAAACTTCGCCACCCCGGTCGTCGTCTCCTCAGAGGCACCACGCACCCCTTCCAATAGGGTTCGTCGTGTGGTGTGCGCGAGGCGCACGAGCCCCGCCCGGTCGTCTATAAGGACGGCGGGCTTGCCGCCTCCTAAGGTCCGGTCGAGCACCTTTTCTAACTCCCGGTCGGCCTCCTCCGGGGGGCTCTCCGAGGAGGCATAGACGGTGACTCCCCGCTCTGCCAGGGCCGCCGCCACGTCGTCTTGGATGAGGTAGGGGCTTGGGCTTGCCACGGCCACATCGGCCCCAGCCTCGGCCAGCACCACCGTGAGGTACGCGGTCTTGGCCTCTATCGGGAGGGCAACGCCCACGCCCAGGCCCTCGAAGCTTCCGTCCTTGAGGTACTTATCCCGGACGGCGTTCAGGACCGGCGAGTGCTGGGCTGCCCAGTCTATTTTTTTGTGGCCCTCGGGGGCGAGAGCCGAGTCTTTGACGATAGACTCGCTGCTCTGCATGGCGCTCCTTCTAGCCTGCCCGCTCGGGTTCGCTCTCTTCGGCGGCCATCATCTCCTCGGCGGCCTCGACCTGCTCCCGCCCACCGAGGAGGAAGGCGCCGACCAGCGTCAGGATGAGGAAGAGTCCGACGACGAGCCCTATCCCCAATCCCCCGGGTGCCGCGCCCGTGAGGCCAATGACCAAGCCCGCAGCCGCGCCGCCGATGCCTCCTATCCACACCAGGATATTGCCCACCCTCCGGAGCCCCGACGCCGAGACCTCTTCAGGCACCATTATCTCCGTCCACAGGAGACCGAACCGCTTGATCCGTGGGTAGATGGCGAGCAGCAGAATCGGCCCTAGAATAATCCCCATTATGGCGTTGTTCGATACGATGAGTACCAGAGCCGCCGTGAACGGGATGAACCCTAGCAGGTCGACCCACCAGGAGATTATGGTGGCGCAGACCACTGACGCGAGAACTGCTATAGCGATGTAAACCCCGAGCTTCTTGCCGGAGTCCACGTTAGTCTCGGTGTTCTCCCCGCGCCGGAAGTACGCGCTCCACATCTTGTACGGCAAGAGGGCCAGGAAGAAGTTTCCCACGAAACCGCCGATACTTCCGAGAGTCAAAGTACCGAAGAAGTCCCCGATCAGGTTGCCTATAGCCGCTCCCCAGGCCCCCGCCGGGCCGAAAAGGAGTCCAACGACGAACGGGATCGCGTTGGCCGGCCGGATCTCGATGGCCCCCGGAATGATGGGGAAACCTTTGAACGGTATCAGGATTGCCGCGTAGATCGCGGCGCTCAAAGCGACCAGCACCACCATCTGGGTGTGCCGCCACATCGTGAGAACTTCTTTCATTGCATACCTCCTTTTGAGCTCATCGACTATTACTCTACCGGCTGAACCCCTCCAGCTCCCCGTACCCCGCTAAGCTCAAGGTTATGGTACCGGCCAGGAGCGCCGCGAACGCCACCAGTACCAGGACGTCCCGCCATCCCATAGCGGTCTTAAGGAAGAACGTACGCTTGGAGCCGGCCCCGAACCCTTTGGACTCCAGCGCCATGCTGAAGACGTTTGTCGAGCGGATGGTCGAGACAAAGACCGGCACCAAGAGCGGTACGTGCTTTCGGATTCGCTGAATGATGTTTCCCGACTCTAAGTCGAGACCGCGGGAGCGCTGAGCTTCACTGATGGCGAAGCCCGTGGTCACTATCGTGGGGACCAATCTCAGGGCCGTGGAGACCGCGAAGGCGAACCGGTACGGTATCCCGAGCCGGACCAGCCCGATCGCCACCTCCTCGTTGCGGGTGGTGGAGAGGAAGATCATGCCCGCGATAACGGTGATGTCTATGCGCAGCGCGATGCTGATCCCGTAGAGCAGGGCCTCAAGCTCCACGAAGAGGAAGAGCGGCGTTTGCCCGCTGCCGAAGATGGACCACAGGATGACGGTCAGGATGGCAATAGTGACTAGGATGAACCAGATACGCCGAAGGTTCGTTAGAGCCTTCGCCAGGTATCCGAAGAAGAGTACCAAAACGAGCACGGCCAACTCGTAGAGCGGATCCAGAAAAACGAACGGCAGCACGAACATGCCTATCAGCAAGAACATCTTCGTTCGGGGATCCAGACGATGGACCCACGTGTTCCGATCCAAATACAGGGACGGGTCCATCTATCCTCCCTCGGTCACCCGCAACATCTCCTCCACCGAAAGAACGGGGACCTCCAAAGAGTTGCTGAAAGAGACGATATGTGGGGGCCTGAGAGATGCTTCTCGCAGCTCCTCTTCCTCGGCGAAGACCTCCCGGACGGTACCGCGCAGAGTAACCTGCCCGTCCCGGACAACCACCGCCCGGTGGGCGTACTCGGCGACGACCCACATGGTGTGGGTCACGACGATTATGGTGGAGCCCTCTTCGTTGAGGCGTTCGACCAGCTCCATCATCCTCTTCTGCTCAGCGTAGTCCAGGCCCGTCGTGGGCTCGTCCAGGATCAAGACCTCTGGCCTGACAGCCAAAACCGAAGCCACCGCGACCCGCTGTCGCTCGCCCTTCGTGAGGGTGAACGGGTCTTCGCTCCCGCGCCCTTCGAGGCCCACCGCGGCGAGAGCCTCCGAGACGCGATTCTCGATCTCGTTCTCCTCCATCTCCCGGATCTTCGGGCCGAAGGCCACCTCGTCGAAGACGGTATCCGAGAAGATCTGGTGATCCGGGTTCTGGAAAACGTAGCCGACCCTCTGCCCGAGCCGGCGTATCCCCTGCTTGACGGTCTCTACCCCTCCGATCTTGACCACGCCCTCCGTCGGCTTCAAGAGCCCGTTGAAGTGCTTGACGAGCGTGGTCTTCCCCGAACCGTTCTGGCCCAGGACCGCGAGAAACTCGCCCTGTCTTACGGTTAGATCCACGCCCTCCAGAGCCACGACGTCGTTAGGGTAGCGGTACGTCAACCCCTCGACCTGGATAATGGGCTCGCCGTAGCTCTCCTCCCGCTCCCTGTCCACCTCGACGAGTTCCTCGTGGCGCTCCAGGCTAACCTCTAGGCCGCGCCGCCGAAACTCCTCGATGCCTTCTTCGGGTGTCAGGGGTAGCTGTTCTCCGAGGTCGAGTTCGTGGAAGTAGCGGGTCACCTGCAGCGGCATGACCCCGGCCCCTTCGAGGAGCTCCACGTCGCGCAAGACCTCCCGCGCCGATCCGTCCCGGACGACCACGCCGTCTTTGAGGACCACGATCCGGTCGGCGTCCAAAGTCTCCTCGGTCTCGTGCTCGACGACGACGAGCGTGACATCGTCCCTGTTCCTGAGTTCCTCGGCAACCTCGAATACCCCCAGCTTCCCCGTCGGGTCGAGGTCGGTGGTAGGCTCGTCTAGGCACAGTATACGTGGCTCCATCGCCAGCACCGAGGCTATAGCGAGACGCTGCTTCTGCCCGCCCGAGAGAGTAGCCGGCTGTCGCCCTTCGAACCCTTCGAGACGCACCCATTCTAAAGCGTTGCGCACGCGCCGCACCATCTCCTCGTGCTCGACCTGGAAGTTCTCCGGGCCGAAAGCGACCTCGAGCTCTACGTTCGTCGAGAAAAGCTGGGCCTCGAAGTCCTGGAAGACGAGGCCCACTTCACGGGTGAACTCCCCCACCTTACTATCGCGGGTGGAGCGGCCCCGGATCTTTACTTCCCCCTCCATCCGGCCGCGGAAGAAGTGTGGAACGAGTCCGTTCAAAGAGACGCAAAAGGTGCTCTTCCCTGCCCCCGAAGGCCCCATGACGACCACGAACTCGCCCTCGCCGACCTCGAGGTCCACGCCCCGCAAGGCAGCCTCCTTCTGCCCTCTGTAGCGGTAGCCGAGGCCGCTGACCTGCACGATAGGTTCTCTCTCCCCGTTAACCCCCACGCCCTTCCACCTTAAGGCCGGATCGCGCTTTCCCTCACGAGTTTAGCGCATTAGGAGCCCCATTAGAAGACGGGCGAAGAAAACCTGGCCGGTTGAAGCGAAGAAACCCTGGCTCGCTCGTCGGCCGCTCCTGTAATCGGAGCTTCGGGGAGGGTCTTTAGAGGAGCTGCTTCCTCAATCGACAAACGCTTTACGCTGGAGTTCAGGCTGACACTCGCGCAAGATAGCCGAGAGGCGGAGGTCGAGCTTTTCCACTCTACCAAGGCGAAGCCCCATGCCTGTGACTTTGGGTAGGGCTTTAAGCATATCGCTACCGGGCCAGAAACACCGGACCTTGCATGTCGCACTCGCCAACGCTGCGCCGGGTTGGGAACTGTACCCCGTTTATCCTTTAGACGACCAGGGCGTATGCACCTGCTCGAAGCGGGAGCGGCGTTCCGATCCGGGGAAGCATCCCGCCACCGCCTACGGCTTCAATGACGCCTCCTCTGCCCGACAAGGGCCGACAACCTCGGGTATGCTTCTCTCGTTCGTCCCTGGCAGCATCGGGGAACGCTCGCAGAGCGAGAAGTAGCACTCGACTGGAAGGATCAAGGTAGAGGAGTGACAGCGAACAAGGTAAGGGACGCCCTCGACCGGACCGTGGCTTCCCTGCAAGGCGGTGTGCAACGACTAGGGATAGAGGCGGCGCTACCCGAGATCGAAAGCTGGGAGGAGAAGTTGGCGGCCCTGGAAAGCCCAGAGCTTAGGGCTGTGGCCGAGAACCTGGGCGCCTTGAAAGAGCAGCTTTTGGCGGACGATTTTGACCCGGCCGCCGTGGGGCAGCTCCTTTTAGTCTTGGGCGAGCAGGTCCGGCGGGTCGCCGACGGGCCCGCAGGAACACAGGCAGGCATAGACAGGTTGTCCCGGCTGAGCGTTCTGCTCGCGAGAGAAGGCGAGTCGCTCTCGGGTCGGTAAGGGGAGTACCGGTTCCCGGATCGAAGCCTGCTTTCGGCGCCTTTGCGCCGTCTGGAGCATTAGGTAGCCAGGATCGCCGGGCGGATTCCTCTCCGTGTCCAAAGACTCCCGGACGGTGGAGCGCTTATATTGGTGCCCCACTCCTCCCCTGGCGAGCCCTTTCCTTGAGTCACAAACTCCCCAGCCGGGGAGTTTTTCTTTGGCTTCCGTTTAGCTTACGGGCTCTACGCAGGCGGGCTCGTGTCATTAGAGGGGCAGTTGACGAAGCGGCTAACCGGGTAGGCTCGGTTTGTGCGCCAATACGAATCTGCTGTGGAGCTATAAGAAGGTTTTGCAGGAAGCGATGAAGCCATCCGGCCTGTCTGTGCGTAATGTTCTTGGTACCATCGGCGGCGCAATTGGTAAGAGAGCGCACGCCCCAACGTGAGCTTATGGCTCCCGCTCGGATACAGTAGAGAGAAAGAGGTCGATGAGAACGAGGATCAAACCTATGAGGATCGAGCACCCGAAGACCGCTGTAACGCTGGTTTTGATGACGCTCGCGCTACTGCTGGTGCCCGGCGCCGGATCGTTGGCCGAGGCCCAAGAGGGAACTACCGGGGGTGCACGCGGCGCACAGGTGTCAGAGCCCCCGGAGATCGAAACCAGCGCCTGGTCGCTCGCGGACGCCAACACTGGCAGGTACCTCGTGGGCGAAAACCCCGACGAACCGCTCCCCATAGGGTCTGTGACCAAGATTATGTCGGCATTCGTGGTGCTGGAGGAAGGGGTCGACTTGGACGAGGAGGTGACGATCTCCAGTGAGGCCGAGTCCTACGTGGGAACGACCTACAGCAACGTAGGGCTCATAGCGGGCGAGCGCCTGAGCGTCCGGGACCTTTTGGTGGCCTCCCTGGTTCCCTCCGGCACCGAAGCGGTCTACGCCCTGGCCGAGCACGTGGGCGATGGCAGCGTGGAGAACTTCGTTGGGATGATGAACGATAAGGCCTCCGAGCTTGGCCTCGAGGAGACCAACTTCGAGACGCCCGCCGGCCTGGACACCAACGGCAATTACTCGAGCGCCAGGGACCTTACTACCCTGACCCAGGAAGCGCTGAAGTATCCCCTGTTCGCCGAGATAGTCGACACCAGGGAAGCCACCATCAGCACTCAGAATAGGGAGATAGAGATCTTCAACACCAATCAGCTCTTGAGCACCTACCCGCCGGCGACCGGCGTCAAGACCGGGACCACACCCCAGGCAGGCGCCAACCTCGTCGCCTCCGCCGAGAGCAACGACGAGTCCTTTATAGCGGTCGTCATTGGTGCCGAAGACTCCGACCAGCGCTACCAGGCAACGGAGGCGGCGCTGGAGTACGCCTTCGGGCGATACGAGAACCGTCCGCTGGTAAACCAGGACGAGGTCTACGGGGAGCTGTCCCTGCCCTACCGCACGGAAGAGTCTATAAACCTCACCGCCGTCGAAGACGTGAGCGCCCTGGCAGACGCCAGCTCCGAGGTAGAGCGGAAGGTGACCACGGAGGAAGCCCCTCCCTCGGCCGCAGCCGGCGAGGAACTCGGCGAGGTCGAGGTCTTGGTCGACGGGCAAAGCGTCGGAACGAGCCCCCTGGTCGCCCAGGAAGGCTACGAAGAGGCTTCTTTGTGGGACAGGATCACCTACACCGCGGAAGGGCTCTTCTCTAGGGCGCGAGAGTTCCTTGGAGGGATCTTTGGCTAGCTACCGATCCAGGGTCGTATATCCGGTTAGCCAGCGTTCCCACCGATAGAGGAGGGTTTGGCTCCCCTAGAACAGCAGGCTTTCGAGCTCGTCTACGAGGTTCGGGTTTTCCTCTTTGAACTCTTCATATCCCACGACCCGGATGCCGCCTTCTTCTTCGAAGATGGCCTCTTTCTCCTCCTTAGTGTAGCTCAGGTAGGGCGCCGCGGCGGCCAGCCTACTGTCGAACACCAAGGCGAAGCCGGTCTCCTCCAAAGCGCCGTTCTCCGCCTCCCGACGGAACTCGAGAAGCAGGATCCCGTCTTTCGGGGCGTAAGTCCTCAAGTCCTCGGCGACGAGGCGCATCTGCTGCTCCCTCGTCGCCCCGGTCTTGATAAGGATCTCTCGCACCTCCTCGGTCTCCCTTTCTCGAAGGACCGCGTAAGGGGGTACCTCTTGGGCACCCGCTACCTCTCCCTCGCCCATATCGCTAGCGGGCTCTTCTGGTTCCGTGGTCTGCGTCGGACGGTCAAGGTCTGGTTCGTCGCCGGACTCTCCGACCGTTTCCAGGGTCGCGTTCTCTGCTCGCTCTTCGGAAGGTTCCGCTGCGTCTTCGCGTCCTCCTACGGGACCCGTCCCGTCGGGCTCGTCCTTGAAGATGTTCCTTACCCCTTCGCCCCAGGACAGGGTGGCGAACGTCCCGACCAGCACGAGAACACCGAGAGCGCAAAGGCTTAGCGCGAGTTTCGTGTACAAGGGTCCCCCTCTCTTTGCCCTTGCGTTATTAGTATGCCGAAGCGTCTAAGGGTAGCAAACCCAGACTAGGAAATCTTGGACCTTCGGCGTTCCGGCGGCAAGCGAAAGCGCTACGCAAGTCACGAAGGGGAGCGGCGATTCCTACTCCGTAGGGAAGTCAGTCCTTATGGAGAGCCTGGAGACCTCGTAACCGGCCTCCTCGATGGCGCGCTCTATCTCCTCCTGCTCTGGCCGCCCCCCTTCGAACGTAACAGCCACGACGTTCACCAAGGGGTCGGCTTCAACCTCGAGGACGTGGCTGAGCCGCCTTAGGTTTTCCCCGACTTCTTCCAGGTCCGAAACGTCCTTCTCTGGCGGTTTGTGGACGTAGACGTGCACCTCCGGCATGGTTCGTCGTCCTTTCTCTACCTCCGGGCTTCCTCTACCCTCTGGCGTGCGATCTCGTACACCAGCTCGTACAGATCTCGCTCGTTTATGTTCGGGTAAGTCTCTTTCAGCCTCTCCACGTACTCCCTCGTCGCCACCTCTAGCTCACTGCTCTGGTTGGGCTCGGACACCACTCCTCCTCTCACTGGCACTTCGCTCTAAAGACAGCCTACCCCCTTCGAGCGTTCCCCAAAAGGGTAAGCGGGTCGAGGTGAGTGTAAGAAAAGTGTTAGAGGTTAGCAAAGCACCCTACCGGATCTTCTACCTCGTTAGGCCCGTACCGAGTACGGCGAGCAGCTACGCGGTACCGTACCTGTCCCTCGACGAAACACGACTGGCCACTCGCTCTGCCTACTTCGGCGCCATTTGTTACAATGATAACATAAATTTGTCCAGGGCGGCCTTCTTCGTGGCGGAGGGGCTGTTCGCGTTGTCCGTCTCGGGGGGACGGAAAACCGCTCCTACGTGCGGGTACTCCCTGTGCCTCCTCGTTCTTCCAGGATATCCTCTATATCCCGTATCGCCCTGACGATCACCTCGCGGACGAGGCGCAGCTTGTCCCGGTTCACCCTCCCGGTCCGCATCTTGCGGCCGAACAGCCGGGCGAGATCCCCCAGCTCGTGCCGGATCTCGTGCATCTCCGCCATGAGCTCAGGGTCCCATCCTCCGCCCACGCGTTCCCAGATGTTCTCGACGGACTGCCGGTGCTCTTCCAGGAACTTCCGTCCCTCGTCGGTGATCTCGTAGACCTTCTTGCCGTCTCGCTGGGTGGCGACGACGTACCCGAGGTCTTCCAAAAGCTGGAGGGTGGGGTAGACGGAGCCCGGGCTCGGCGAATAGAACCCGCGGAAGCGCTCCTCCAAGGCTCGGATCACTTCGTAGCCGTGGGAGGGCTTGGCCTCGAGGAGGTCCAATATCACGTACTTCAGGTCGCCCTTCTCGAAAATTCGCCCCCGCCTCGGGCCGAATCCTCTCCCCCTACCCGGGCCGAAAAATCCCTTCATCATGCGCGGTCCGAACACAGTCTTGCCTCCTTCCGCAGTCGTAGCGTTACGGTCGAAGCTGACGACATCAAGCCGTCAGCTCCGACCGGTCGTGGTCCCAGAGGGCGTACCCCAACCTTCCTTCGTGCGCGCGCACCTCTATGTGTCCGCTCTGCGCCAGCTCGGAGAGCATCCGGTCCGCCTCGGACACGCTGAGCGTAGTCTCAAGCGCGGCGCGGGCAGCGGTGATCTCCCCATGCCGTGCGAGCGCCTTGAGGAGCTGTTTCTCCTTATCGCCTTCAGAAACTCGACGAGGCCGCGCCGCTGAAAGGCCCGCCATCCCCCTGGCGGCAACCCCGAATGCCGGTATCAGGAAGAAGGGGAGCATCCAGAAGAGAACAAACGGGAAGAAGCCAGAGAAGAGCGCTGCCGTCGCAAACAAGAAGACCACCCCTCCAACCAGCAAGCCAAGCGCCTGCGAGACGGGAGGCTCGTGTCTCACGTTCGGTCCCATCCTCTGCCCCATTCCCGAGTAAACCATCCTTCCCGGGCCTCTCATCTCGCCTCCGTTCCTTCCCTCGATGCCGTCACCACCCTCGTAGAACGCATCCCAACCGAATTCCAACTCACTCTGCAGTGTATCACGATATATCGTGATAGGTCAAGAAATATCGCTTGTTTGGATTTTTGTCAGTGGGCCGTTCCTCGCCTATCTAGTGTTGGAAGTTGAGCCTTCAGATAGATAGCCGATGTGGAGGTGATCTTCGTGGAGCTCTAGCTGGTCGTCGTCCAGGATCCAACCTTCCTCGCTCGAGCGTCCGAGGGCCCTCGCCCAGCTTTCGGGGCCGATGATCTGATCAGGCCTCTCTTGTGGAGGGACACGGGAGATGACCTCGCCAATGTCCAGCACGTCCGGATCTG
>JALZFJ010000151.1 GCA_030867425.1 Actinomycetota bacterium
CCTTTCCAGCGGCGCGTCTTGGAGATCGTGAAAGGCATACCGCATGGCGAGGCGCGCCCGTACGCCTGGGTCGCGCGCGAGGCCGGTTCCCCCGATGCCTCCAGGGCCGTCGGCAACGTCATGGCGAACAATCCTGTCCCGCTCTTGGTGCCGTGTCACCGCGTCGTCAAGAACGACGGTCGAACCGGCAGCTACTCCTTCGGCGCGGGCGAGAAAGAAAGGCTCCTGAAGCAGGAAGGCATCTCGCCGGAAGAATTACTCAGGGCTCCCTACGTTGGGACGCCAACCACGGGGACAGTGTGCCACGCCACCTGCCGTAACGCGTGCAGGATTCGCCCGGAGAACCGGTGCTCGTTCCGCAGCGTGGCACAGGCAGTGTCCGCAGGGTTCAGGCTGTGCAGGGTGTGCCGGCCGGTCGTAGCGGCGTGAGGGTAAGCGAAGGCGACGGTCCAGAAGATTTCTTCGGGGTGGAAGAAGCGGCGAGGGCGTGAAGCCGGGAGATCTGGGTGCACTGGTTCTCCTCGGGGCGCTGTGGGGCGGTTCTTAGCTCTTCATCGGCGTCGCGGTTTCGGCCCTGAGACCTGCGCTGTTGATGGACCTTCGGGTACTTTTGGCGGCCGTGGCCCTTGTACTTTATGCGGTCGCCGTGGACCGCCTCCCGGCGCTCCGGTCGCGATGGAAGGAGTTCCTGGTCCTCGGCCCTGAATGCCGCCGCTGCCTTCACGCTCATAGCTACCTCGCAGCTCAACCTGACCGCTTCGCGCGCGGCCATCCTGAGCTCGACCACGCCGCTTTTCGCCGCTGTGGTGGTTGCCGGGTGGATAGGCGAATCGTCGACGGCGAGGAAGGTGGTCGGGCTGGTCATGGGCATAGTCGGGGGAGAGACTCCGTCCCTCACGGTCGTGCTCTCCGTGCCGGGATTGGCTTTGCTCTCGACGGCGGCCGCCTACCTGCTCTACTTCCGTCTCATCGCCAACGTCGGGCCCACGAAGACCCTGACCGTGACGTTTTTTGGCACCTATCTTCGGTGTGCTGTTCGGCGTTCTGCTCCTGAACGAGCCCGTGGGAGTCATGACGTCCGTCGGGAGGGGGACCATACTCTCCAACGTCGCGCTGGTTCGGAGACTCGATTGGGAAAGGGTAAGAGGAGGAGAGGGAAGCATGAAGAAGACGAGGTGTAAGAGGGCCCTGAGGAGCATCGAGGGCCCTGGCAAGCTCCCAGCGGGAGGCTGGCGTCGGGTACTGCCCCTGTGGGGCTTTACGCCCGTTCCGTTCTTCAGGCTTTCCATGATCGGGATGGTTAGCGGGGGTAGAGGATCATCTGCGTGCAGCGGAAGAGGGCGATCTTCTTGCCCGACTCTTCGTCGGCGACGGCCGCGTCCCACACCTGCGTCGCGCGGCCGCCGTGGATGAGCTCAGCCTCGCACTCGATCGTGCCCTCGCGCTTGGTGCCGAGGAAGTTACTCTTCAGCTCGACGGTGGTGAAGCCTTCAGCGCCGTCGGGGAGGTTGACTAAGCAGCCGTAACCGCATGAGGTGTCGGCGAGCGCGACGATCGTGGCGGCGTGCAGGTAGCCGTTGGGGGCCATCAGCGCCTCACGAAGTTCTAGCCGGCTCCTGAGCCGAAGCTCCGTTGTCTCAAAGATCTCGATCCCGATCAAGCCCGGCAGCGTCCCATTCCCCCGATCGTTCAACTCCTCCACTAGCGACATCTCAAGAACCTCCTGCGCGTGTATGGGTGCCCGGTAATTCTCCCAGAGTCGCGAGGCAGAATCTCCGTGGCAGCCACGCTGGTGTACAGACACACTCTAAAAGGGGATAAGAGCGTTAGAATCTGCCGGTGCTCGATAAAACGACGAAGAATTTGCGAGCGCCCCGGAGGATAAGGGCGTATCTTGCAGCCAGCGCTGGGGGTAAGGTGCTGCTCCTCGCCGGAAGCGAGGAGGCCGCCGAACGCTACGCGAAAGATGTCCAATGCTTCACGGACGAACCCGTTGTTTACCTCCCCTCGCGTGGTGTTCTCTATGGCGATGTCTTCGGCCCACCGGTGGTACGCGTCGGGGAGCGCCAGCGTGCTCTCAACTCCCTCTCCAATGCCCGTATAGTGGTCGCGGGTCCCCTTGCGATAAGGGAGAGGACACCGTTCTACGAGCCCATGCGCCTCGAGGGCGGGACCGAGTTCGCGCTGGACGATTGCCTCTCGCGACTGGTGGAGTTGGGCTACGAAAGGGTAGACCGGATCAGCCGCCACGGGGAGTTCGCGGTGCGCGGTGGGATCGTGGACGTCTTCCCGAGCACCCGCCGCTCGCCGGTGCGCGTCGAGTGGTGGGGCGACGAGGTCGAGAGCGTCAGGGCCGTCTCCCTGGCGACCCAAAGGGTCGTGCGGGAGCTCGAAGGCGTCGCGGTCTATGCTGCCAGGGAGGGGGATCTTGCGGCTTTAGCCGCAGGCAGCGAAGAGGACTTGCCGGAGGAGGCGCGCCGGGGTGTGCGCGTGCCGGGATTGGACCGTTTGCTCCTCGGCCTGAACCCCGTCCCGGTTAGGGATCTTTTGCCGCAAGGGATCGAAGCGTGGGCGGAGGAGCCACAGGAAGACCTCCGGGACGCCGAGGAGATTGTCCGGGAGCTCTACGAAGATCCCCCGGAGCCCGACCTTCATTTCGTCTCGACTGCTGATGGAGAGGGCGTGGAGTCCGTCTCGGCACCGCCGGTGGTGACGCACGCGAACACGATCCGGGAAGCGGGCCGGAGATTAGAGGCGCTCGTGGATGAGGGGTTGCGAGTCTTCGTGGCTTGTTCTTCGGTGGGCGAGGCCAAGCGGACGGCCTACGCGTTGGGCGAGATCGGACGCGAGGTAAGGGAGACCGGCGTCGTGGACGCCTCGCTTGCGCCCGGCATCTACACGGTGCCGGGGGAGGTCGAGGAGGGGTTCTCCTACCCAGCAGGGGGTATCGCGGTAGTCCGGCGGGACACTCTCTTCGGTCGGAAGCATGCGCGGGGTACGAGGACGAGGTCCCCTTCGGTCTCCTCTTTCGCGGACCTCAAAAGCGGGGACCTAGTGGTGCACCAGAGGCAGGGCATTGGGCGCTTCGAGGGGTTGGTCTCCAAGGAGGTCCTGGGCGCAACCCGGGACTACATGCAGGTCAGCTACCGGGACGGGGATACGCTCTTGTGCCCTACGAGCAGATGGAACTTCTGCACAAGTACGTCGGCGGCGAGGTCACGCGCCTCGACAGGCTCGGCGGCTCCTCGTGGGCGGCGGTCACGGACAGAGTACGCAGGAGGGTTAAAGCCCTCGCCGGAGAGCTCCTGCGGGTGCAGGCCGCGCGGGCGGCCGCCGAGGGGTTCGCCTTTCCCGAAGACTCCGAGTGGGAGATGGAGCTCGAGGAGAGCTTCCCGTACCAGGAGACCCCGGACCAGGCGGCGGCGATCGCCGCCGTCAAGACGGACATGCAGAGCCCCAGGCCGATGGACCGTCTTGTGTGCGGGGACGTAGGCTTCGGAAAGACCGAGGTGGCGGTGCGGGCGGCCTTCAAGGCGGCGCTGTCCGGAAAGCAGGTCATGATACTCGCGCCGACGACCATCCTCGTCCAGCAGCATTTTAGGACTTTCAGGGAGCGGTTGGGGAGATTCGCGGTGAGGGTCGAGAGCCTCAGTCGCTTCTCTACTGCCGCAGAGAGGAAGCGTATTTTGAGGGACTTCACTTCGGGCGAGGTGGACGTGCTCATAGGGACGCACGCGCTTTTGAGTGCGGAGGTCAGACCGAAGGATCTGGGGCTCGTGATCGTGGACGAGGAGCAGCGCTTCGGC
This sequence comes from Actinomycetota bacterium, assembly GCA_030867425.1. GTDB lineage: Bacteria > Actinomycetota > Rubrobacteria > Rubrobacterales > Rubrobacteraceae > Rubrobacter_F. Next base: position 3,807 of record JALZFJ010000151.1, read on the forward strand.
GTTCGGCACAAGGAGCGCCTCAAAGAGTTCAAGTCCTCCGTGGACGTCTTCACGCTCACCGCGACCCCGATACCGCGCACTATGCAGATGGGCTTGGCGGCCCTACGAGACATCAGCGTGATCGAGACTCCTCCGGTCGGGAGGCGGAGCATCCTCACGCATGTGGGGCCCTACGACGAGGACCTCGTAAAGAGAGCGATTGAGAAAGAGGTCCGGCGAGGGGGGCAGGTCTTCTTCGTTCACAACCGAGTCGAGAGCATAGACGAGGTCTCGGAGAGGCTGCGAGCGATCGTGCCCGACGCGCGGTTCGTAGCGGCGCACGGCCAGATGCCCGAGCGGGCTTTGGAGGATGTGATGCGCAGGTTCCTCGATGGGGAGGCCGACGTACTGGTGACGACGACTATCGTCGAGAGCGGGCTGGACATCTCTACAGCGAATACCCTCGTCGTAGACCGGTCCGACGCGATGGGCCTCGCGCAGCTCTACCAGCTCCGCGGCAGGATCGGCCGCTCGACTGAGCAGGCCTATGCCTACCTCTTTGCTCCTCTCGGCGCCACGCCCGAAGCCCAAAAGCGCCTCGAAGCCTTGATGGACTTCACGGAGCTCGGGAGCGGGTTCGCGATCGCGATGCGCGACCTGGAGATCCGGGGCGCTGGGAACCTCCTCGGCTCGGAGCAGTCCGGGCACATCGCCGCTGTTGGCTTCGAGATGTACCTTAGGCTACTCGAAGAGGCGGTGGCTCTGGCGAAGGGTCAGCCGGTCGAACGTGATGAGGTGGCCCCGGTGATCGTGGAGCTTGCTCTGGACGCCTACCTGCCCGTTGACTACGTTCGCGACGAGGTCGAGCGCGTCGACCTCTACCGCCGAGCCTCCGGCGTCCACGATCTGCCGGAGTTAGAAGATCTGGCCGAGGAACTGCAAGAACGCTTCGGGGAGCCTCCCGAGCCGGCCCTGAACCTGCTCGGTCTATCCCACATAAGGCTCCTCGCCCGACGGATCGGCGCCACCGCGGTCAACTACCGCTCGGGGTCCTTGAGCATCACCGGCGTCACCGCGTCGTCGTCGGCGCCCGCCCTCATCCGCAGGGCGACCGGGGGCGTCGTGGGCGGCAGAGAAGGACGTGTCACGGTGCGCGACTCGGCTTTAGACCCCCTGGAATTCGCCAAGGAGACTTTGCAGGCACTGGAACGAGCTTTATAGTGGTCAGGGTTCACGTGTCAGAAGGTCGTAGCGAGCGAAATTCGCGGATAAGCCGATACGCGGCGAGAAGGCTAATATGCTCCTCGCATTGCGTCGCCGAACTTTTCCCATCTGAGAGAAGCTAACTGCTGACAACTGTACCTGACACCTAACTGATATAATTGCGCAGGTTTTTGGCTTCTCTGCGAGCGATATGAGGCAAGGATCCTGGTCTCTTGAGCAACTTCTTATCTGTAAGGGCGGTTTTCGTTTGTGGCTTCGCGGTTCTAGCCCTCTTGTTTGTGATCGGGTGCAGCGCAGCGGCGCCGACTTCCGAGGTGGATTCGGGAGCGAAGAAGGTAGTCACCTTCGACGGCGGCGGGGTTAACGAGGGCGAGGTGAAGGAGGGGGTCGACCGGTTGTACGCTTCGCAAGCCGCCGGAAGCGGAAAGTCCGCGCCGGAAGTCAAGCCGGACTCGCCGCAGTTCGAGGCCGCCAAGGCGCAGGTCGTGCCGCAGCTCATAGCCTTCAACCTGGCGAAGGCATACGCCAAGGAGAACGGCATCGAGGTGTCGCAGGAAGAAGTTCAGGAGGAGATCGACCAGGTCAAGGAGCAGATCGGCCAGCAGGTCTCGGCCGCTGGGCAGGACGTGGACACCGAGGATGCTTTCCAGGAGGCCCTGAACCAGTTCGGGTACACCGAGGACGAGTTCCGGGAGGAGGCCAGGACGAGCCTGCTCGTGCAGAAGGTCGAGGAAGAGGCCGTGGGCGACGTCGAACCGACCCAGGAAGAGGTCGAGAACTTCTACGAGGAGAACAAGGATGCCAGGTTCACCGTCCCCGAGCGGCGCTGCATAAGGCACATACTCTTCACCGAGGATCAGGAAGAGGAGGCCGAGGAGGTCAAGCAGCAGCTCGAGGCGGGCGGCAATTTCGAGGAGCTGGCCAGCGAGTACTCCCAAGACCCCGGTAGCAGGGAGAACGGCGGGGATCTTGGCTGCCAGCCGCAGGGCGGCTTCGTCCCCGAGTTCGACGAGGCCGCCTTCGAGGCGGAAGAGGGCAGGATCTTGGGCCCCATCGAGTCCGACTTCGGTTACCACCTCATAGAGGTCACGGATATACAGGAGGAAGAAGCGACGCCTTTGGATGAGGCTGCCCCCGAGATCGAGGAGCAGCTCTCCCAGCGACAGCAGGCCACGGAGTTCGACGCCTGGATCCAGGACCAGCTGGAACAGCGCGACGCGAAGTACCTCCCTGGCTACGACCCGAACGAAGCCCAGCAGCCGCCGGCGGTCGGCGCCTCGCCGGGGGGCTAGTCTCCGGAGGGCAAAGCGCTGCAAGAGGGTATTCCCCAGGGCGAGGGAGAGCCCAGGTACAACACTCGGTGGCACCGTGGCGTCAAAAGGCGTAGAGTTACAGGGTATAACGATACTTAGAGCACAGAGGTCGGGACGATTCGGGAGGCTTGCTGATGACGGAGATCGTTGCGGTCCGCGGACGGGAAGTCTTGGACTCCCGGGGAAACCCGACGGTGGAGGTCGAGCTCGCGACGGTGAGCGGCTTCGTAGGCCGGGCGGCTGTGCCTTCGGGGGCTTCGACGGGCCAGAACGAGGCGGTCGAACTCAGGGACG
>JALZFJ010000170.1 GCA_030867425.1 Actinomycetota bacterium
CCCTAAGGGTCAAGGAAACGCACGACGAAAAGAGGCAGGCCCCCGAAGGGACCCGCCTCTCTCTCGCTAGCCGGGCTCTCTGTGCTCGGCTAACTACTTGCCCTAGTAGTAGTAGTAGTAGTAGTAGTGCCGTTTACCTGAACACTACCTGGTTGCACGCTTGCATGCCGATCTGGGTGGCACCCGTTTGCGTCGCACTCTGCGTGTTTGAGGCAGAGACAACATTCGCAGTGCCGCTCTGCCTCACACCAGCGATGATATTAACCTGGGTAGCATCTTGGTTAATGGTCTGCGGGTTGTTCTGCTGCAGCGCCTGCTGACAAGCCTGGACTATGCTGTTGTTAGCGAAGATCAACTGCGTTTGGGTAGCCGTCTGCGCAAAGGCCGGAGCAGCGACCAGCAGTACCATCGCCAGCATCGCCCCCAACAACATCAACTTCTTTATCAAAATCTTCCTCCTCTATTCGGAAGGTTTTCCATTACACCCTTACCACAGGGGCCCCCTCAATCGAGCCCCGTTACAGCGCTCCCCTCCTTCCTCTCCGGCAACCCCCAGGGGTTGCTCTTGGCTAGCCGCTTCCTACGAAACGGGATCGACCCTGGATCACCTCCAGCCCCGATTACCTCTTTCCGGGGCAGTCTTAAGGATTACCAATACAACCGCTATTCTTTCATCGAGGTTTTCCCTTGTCAAACCTTAACTCTTGCAGAGCCGGCGGCTTTTCGCAAGCCGCGGCCCAAAGGAGGGCGTATGCAGGACTTCGCTCGTCTGCGGGTGGCCGCACTACGGGGGCGCGCTGTACTCGCCGGTAGCGCCATCAAAGGAGTAGGAGTACCAGAAGGTACCGCTGAGCGAGGTGCTCTCTCCCTCTACAGTAAAAGAGTTTGGGGGGGTGACGGTGGTGGTGATCGTAACTGTATCCGTTGGAATGACCGTTATGTCGTCCTCTTCGAGCGGGTTTTGCTTCGTATAGACCCCGGCCTCGGGGTAGGGTTCTCCCTTCACGCTGGCCAGGTTGTAAGCCAAAACAAACTTCTCGACGTCCACCATAAGCAACTCTCGCTTCGTCTCCGCGGCCTTCTCCCGTTGGTTGAGGAACGTCGGGACGGCGATGACGGCCACAACGCCGACGACGACCGCGACGACCATAAGTTCGTACGCCCTTGCCTTGGGCATTACGGGGGTCAGGGCCCTCTCGACACTTCCGGCGCCCGGCGTCTCCGGGTCCTCACCCTGCTGCTTCAGGTCGTGGAGGCGCATCACGGCGGCCGAAGCGCCAAGGAGGCCCCAGAAAGCGACGTTTGTGTTGAGATCGGGGAAGGACGTCTGGAGCTGGAGTATGTAGGCCAGCACACCGCCGCAGAGCGCGATCAGGGGCCACCCCCCGCGGCGGTAGGCGCCTCTGAAGTAGGAGACCAGGACCCAGAGGTAGGCGGCGAGCCCTAAGAGCCCTGTGGTCGCCGCGACCTGCAGGAGGTCGTTGTGCGGCTTGTCGAGGCGCTGATACACCTGATACCCACCTAGATCGCGGGAGGTACTGGCGGCCTTGAGCTCCTCGCTCGTGTAGGATTCGAATGGAGCACGGAAGTTGGCCGGGCCGTGGCCCAGTAGCGGACGATCCAGGATCATCGGGACGGTGTCGCGCCAGGCATAAAGCCGGACCTCCACGCTATCGATGCCGCTCTTGTCTCCCGTACCGCGGGTGACGTTTGACATGCTACCCAACGTCCCCGACGCAACGACCGCGATCACCGCCGCCGCGAGTACGCCCAGCACGATCAGCACTGGCAGCACCGCCCTCGGCCTGTAATGGGAGAGCAACAGGACCGTTCCCACCAGGATCACGTAGGCAGCGAGGACGGCCAGGGTGCGAGCGGACAGAGTCAGGTTGCCGAACGCAGCTGAGGCCGCGATCGCGAGCGCCATAGCCCCTACCAGAGTGCCAAGCGGGGCCAGCAAGGGTAGCGTAGTTCCCATCTTGCGATGGGCCAGCCACAGGACCACCGGCAAGGTCACCCCGACGCCCAGCAGCGTCCCTCGCGAGTCAGTGTAGATCCAGCACGCCCCCATCACCGCCAGCGCGAGGAGCCAGGGTACCCGGCCCACCAACGAGCCGGCCTTGAAGCACAGCGCCGTCGCCGCCCCCATCATGAGGGTGAGATAGGCTGCGAGAAAGATGGGGTTCCCGATGGTCGAGAAAGGTCCGTTTGAGATTTCCGTGTACCAGTCGAGCACCCACCCCGTGATCGGATCGAACCCGTATTTCTGGGAGATCCCTAAGATGGAGACCAGGACCGCCGCGGCGACCCCTGCCGCCAGGAAGATACGCACCCGGAACGGGGAGTTCAGGCACTTGGCCACCGCGTAGAAGAGCAGGACGCCCGCAGCCAAAGAGAGCAGCCCGTCGTTGCGGTCCCCGTAGAGGCTGTGCGCGGGGTCCTCCGAAAGGAGGGTGCTCAAAGCCGAGACGCCGAGAAAAGCCAAGGCAGGGATGAGCACCGGAACCCGTAGGGGCCCTCTGTCCTGAACCGCGATACCCAGCGCGGCCAAAAGCGCCGCAGACGACCACACGAGCACCTCGAGCTTGAACGGGGTGTAGACTTCGACGGCTTCGGCGGGGTCGGTTAACACGTCGGGGGGGTTCAGGGCCACAGGCACCGCGGCCATGATCGCCATCGCGACGATTACGCTCAAAAGGCCGAACTTCGGCGCTACGGCTTCGAGCTTACTCTTTCTCTCGAGACTCGGCTTCTTGTCCGGTGTCATGCCCCTCCGGGATAAATCAGGAAGCCTCCCTGCCAAGAACCACGGTCGGTCGCCGGAGATTATAGGGTATCGCGGCCCGCTGTCCATGCCGCTACACGCAGCGGTCGTGCACAAACAGGTAAGTGAGTCTGAACCTGGGCGAGTTCTACCTTTGGGCGGGTAGGTCCTCCCTCATCCCCCACTCATTCCAGGAACCGTCATAGTTGGCGAGGTTCCTGTAGCCGAGCCGATGCAGGGCGAAGAGCGGAACCGTCGCCGCAACGCCCCCATTGCAGTAGGCGACCAGGGGTACGTCCCTGTCGTCCGGCACTCCGGCCTCGTGCAGCTTCTCGGCCAGCTCCTCATCCGAGCGGAAGGTTCCGGTTGCGGGATCGAAGAGGCCGTCGGCGTGGAGGTGCTTGGCGCCGGGAACGCGGCCGGCACGCCCCTCGCCCCGCGCTATCTCGCCGGTATACTGACCCTCGTCGCGGGCGTCGAGGATGAGGGCGTTGCTCTTTTGGGTGGCGGCGAGCATTTCTTCGGCGTCGGCGCGCCACCCGGGTCGCGGATGTGGGGAGAAGGCGGCAGGCTCGGTATCGGGGACCTGGGCCGCGATGGGACGACCCTCGGCGGTCCACTTCTTAAAGCCGCCGTCGAGGACGGAGACGTGGTCATGACCATAGTAGGTGAGCGCCCACCAGAGACGGGTGGCGAACTGGCCGCCCGCATGGTCGTAGACGACGACGTGGGTATCGTCGCCGATCCCCAAAGAGCACATGAGCGAAGCGAAGCGGTCGGGAGGAGCGATCTGGACTGGGATGGGGTTCTCGAGGTCGGTTATGTCGCGGGTCCAATCTATATAGACAGCGCCGGGTATATGAGCCTCTTCGTACTCGTCGAGCGCGGCCAGATACTTGGCCTCCTGGCGCTCGTTCCCGAAGTCCCTTTTCTTTAAGTCCCTTTTCTTTACGTAGCCGCGAATGTCTACGATGCGAGAGCTCGGGTCTTCAAGGTGCTCGGCGAGCCAGTCTGTGCTAACGAGGGTGTCGTGGTTGTCAGACATCTTTTATTCCTCCTCGAAGAGGTCGTGTTGGCGGGCGTAGGCTTCGGCTAAAGTCCTGGCCTTTTCGGTGTCGTCCTCGGCAAGGCGGCCTTCGACGACCTCGTTCTCTAGGTGGTCCTTTACGTGCTTGATCCAACGCCCAGGACCCCGCCCGAAGTGCTCCATGAGCTGATTGCCGTTCAAGGGACTCTCTAGCTTCTCCACGGCGTCCAAGGCGCGTATCTCGTCTACCCTGCTTCTTAGGCTGCGCCAAGACTCCTCGGCTAGGCGTCGCCTCCTCGGGGCGCTGCCGGTGATGTCGGCCCGAGCGAGCTTGAGGAGGAGGTCCACGTTGGCGAGTTCCTTGCTGCCGCGACCAAGGTACGTGTCGCGGATGAAGCGCCTTATGGCCGAGTCGCTCCACGGGTCTCGCCCCACCGCGTAGCCCATCGGCCGCATGTGGTTCGCGACGAGGTGGGCGACGGCGTCCGTTTCGTCCTTGGGGTAGACGAGGCGCTTCATCGCCTTGCGCGCTATCGCAGCGCCGACGTTCTCGTGGCCGTAGAAGTGAATCTTCTTGGGCAACGTTCGCCCCCCGCAGCGCTCGCACTCCCTCTTGCCCGCGTACTTGCTCGTGCTCTTCGCCCCGCAGTAGGTGCAGCGGTGCTCGTAGACGAGCGTCCTCGGTTTGCCGATGTCGTGGAAAAAAGCGGCCTTGCGTAAGATGGAGTCCGCCTCGACGTTCTGCGTCACGAGTATGGTGTGCTCGAAGACGTCCTTGTGATGGAACTCGGCCTCCTGCTCGACGTTAACCGTCTCCATGAACTCGGGGACGATGTACGGCATGACCCCGAGGCTCACGAGGGCCCTCAAGCCCGCCGCCACGTTCTCCGATAGGAGTATCTTCTCGAACTCCTCCCGGATGCGCTCGGCGCTTATGCCCTGTAGCCAGAGGGCGTTCTCTCTTATCGCTGCCTCAAGATCCGGCGTTATCGCGAACCGCTTTTCAGGGGTGGTGAGCACCGTCTCGAAGCGCACCGCCCTTAGCATCCTCAAAGGATCGTCACGCATCCGCTCCAAAGGGTCCCCGACGGGCCGGATCACTCCGGACGTAAGATCCCAGCGCCCGCCGAAGGGGTCTCTTATCTTCCCGGTCTCGGCTTCGGCCGCGATGGCGTTGATCGTAAAATCCCGCCGCGCCAGGTCGTCCTCGAGGTGGGTCCCGAACTTCACCTCTGGGTGGCGGCTCCCTTGCGAGTAGAGGTCGCTCCGGTACGTAGTGACCTCTATGTCGTACCCCTCGACCCTGGCCCCGATCGTCCCGAAACGCTCCCCCACCGTCCACAGATACTCCGCCCTCGGCTTGAGGAGGGCCATGATCTCCTTCGGGCGTGCTCCGCTGGTCGCGTCCACCTCCTTGCCAGCGTTCCCGCCGAGAGCGTCGCGTACGTAGCCACCTACCAGGTACAGCTCGTGCCCGGCCTCCTCGAACCTCTCCCCGAGGCGCACGAGTGCCTTGGGGACGTTGATGCTTTTCACTCCCGTCATCATCGCTTTTCAGATTCTATTACGTTACGAACCCGCGTCTAGAGAGCGCCAGGCAGCTCGGCGGCGCCTAAAGCGCGCCTAACTTGGCAACGCTGCCTCTCGGGAAGGGTAGATGTCGAAGTAGTCGCCGAAGCCCGTCACCGCGAAGATGCGCTCGACAGCCTTCGAGGGGGTGGTGAGCCTGAGGGAGGTGCCCTTTTCCTCCAAGGAGTCTTTGGCGCGCATGAGCGTCGAGAGGGCGGTCGAGTCCATAAACGCGATGCCTTCCATGTCCACGACGACCGCCGAGACGCCCTTCGAGCCACGTTCTATGGCGTACTGCACCTTCGGGGCTGTGTGGAGGTCCACCTCGCCGCGCACCGCGACGACCGAGTAGGCGTCGGCGTGCTCGTCTATGCTGACCTTGAAGTCCATCCCGTCCTTGCTTTCTACCTCGGGGCTCTCGTGCTCTAGCCGGTGCCCGAGCATATCATACCGGTAATCCCGCGCAGAGAGGCGTTCGGAGACCCTTGAGCGCGTCCTTTTTCTGGTAACATGCGGCCACTGTGGAAGCTGTGGAAAGGTCTGACGCTACGGAAAAGGTCGCGGTCTTCGTCGACGGGGCGAACCTCTACCACTCCATCAAGACATACTACAAAGGCGTCCTCGACTACGGCGTACTCCTAAATGCCGCCGTGAGCGGCCGCAATCTCCTCAGAGCCACCTTCTACATCGTTGAGAAACACGAAGCGGATGAAGGAGCGTCCGGCACACGCTCCTTCGTCTACAACCTCAACAAGTTCGGCTACAAGGTGCGCTCGAAGCCGCTCGTCGTCCACGAGACCCTTTCCCCCGATGGGGAGCGCGTCGTCTCCCACAAGGGCGACTGGGACGTGGGCATTATCATGGATATGGTGCGCCTCGCCAAACACGCCGACGCCTACGTCCTCATCTCCGGCGACGGCGACTACGTAGAGGCCGTCGAATACCTCCAGAGTGAGAAGGGCTTGCGCGTCGAAGTCATTAGCGCCGGCCCGTGCACCTCTCAAGCCCTGCTGGACGTCTGCGACAACCACACCGACCTCGGTGACATCCCGGATCTGTTCCGTTACAAGCCATCGGCTATCGGCGATCAGCAATCGGCAAAAACCGTCTCGTAGACCTGCCAAAGAGCCTACGGTTCCCCTATTACCCGCACCTCGGTCTCCAGCTCGACGCCGAGCTTATCGCGGACGGTCTCTTCGACCAGCCGGATTAGCTCTAAGGCGTCTTTGGCGGTGCCGCCGCCATGGTTGACGAAGTAGTTGGCGTGTATGTGGGAGACCTCGATCTGTCCTATCCGCGTCCCTTTGAGGCCTGCCGCCTCTATCAGCCGCCCCGGGTAGTCGCCCTCCGGACGCTTGAAGGTGGAGCCACAGCTCGGTTTGTTAGGGGAGCCGTTCATGCGCTGCACCCTGAACCCCTTTATGCGGGCCTTGAGCTCCTCGGGATTCCCCGGCATTAGAGCGTAAGCCGCGCGCAAGACGACCCAGTCCGGGTGATCGTGCAAGACGCTCCGGCGGTAGGAGAGCTTGAGATCGGCGTTCGATAGGCGTTCGATCGTCCCCGACTTGTAGACCTCAGCCCACCTCAAGACCCCTTTCGTCTCGCTGCCGTAGGCGCCGGCGTTCATGTACACCGCGCCCCCCACCGTCCCTGGAATGCCGGTTGCGAACTCGAGGCCTGCGAGCCCCCTGCCCGCGGTCGTGTTCGCCAGGACGGGGTAGAGGACGCCGGCGCTGGCAATTACGCTCGCGCCATCTATCTTCACGTCGTTGAGCGCCCGGGCGAGCCTAACGGTGAGTCCCCTTATGCCACCGTCGAGGACGAGGACGTTCGTCCCACCGCCCAGAATGGTCACGCGGATGTCGTGCTCGCGGGCGGTCTCGACGGCCTCTATGAGCTCGTCCGCGCTCGAAGGCTCCAGGAGTGCGTCGGCGAGGCCCCCAATCTTCCAGGCCGTGTACCGCTTCAGGGGTTCGTCGAGCTTGGCCGAGGGAAAGAGCCGTTGTAGAGTTTCCGTGTGCATCGGAGAGAATATAGTTTATGTGAAGTGTCTCCGCAGCCGGTGACGGTCGGACTTCGATGAGGGTGGTGCTGGCAGCAGGCAAGGGGACCCGGCTCTCCCCGCTGACCGGCGAGGTCCCAAAGCCCCTGGCCCCGGGCGTAAACACTCCAATTATCGAGCACATCTTCGATCTGCTCGCTGGCAACGGCATAGAAGAGGAGGCTTACGTCAACGTCCACTACCTAGCCGACGCGCTCCTGGAAGCCTACGACGGCGAAGAGTCGTATATAAACGGTATGAGCGTACACTTCCTAAGAGAGAAGGAGCTCACCGGTACAGCCGGCGGCGTAAAGCACCTCGCCAAGATAGCTTCGAAGGGCAGCTTCAACGAAACCTTCGTCGTC
>JALZFJ010000188.1 GCA_030867425.1 Actinomycetota bacterium
GACCAGCCTCCGGGGCGCGAGAGGATCGTGCGCCCGGAGTTCAGCCGGAGCTTGATGAGCTGGTCATAACCGTAGAATTCCCGACCCACGACGACCGCCTTTCCTCCGGGGTCCGCCCGAAGATCTAAAACCTCCGGGCGGAGCATGGCCTCCACCTCGCCGGTTACGCCGCTCTCGACGGGAACCTCTCCGAGCTCGCAGAGGATGCGGCCCCCTTCTGCCGTTCCGGGGAGAAAGTTGGCCTCCCCGACGAAGGAAGCCACCTCGCGGGTTGTGGAGCGGTGGTAGAGCTCTTCGGGTGGGGCGACCTGGATGATGCTCCCCCTGAACATCACAGCGATCTCGTCGGCGAAGCTCAAAGCCTCTGCTTGGTCGTGGGTGACGAAGACGGCGGTCGCGCCGGCGGTTTTGAGGATCTCGCGCATCTCGGAGCGCACCTTGGCCCGTAATGCTGTGTCGAGGTTGCTGAACGGCTCGTCGAGGAGGACCACGGCGGGTTCCGGTGCAAGGGCACGCGCCAGGGCGACTCGCTGGCACGATGACACTTCCTCTCCGGTTCTGCTGTCCAGTAATAAGTAAGCGATTAAGTAGCCAAAACGCGTGTGGTGAAGCTTCGAGCTCGGTAGTTGTCGCCCGAGGACGAAGGGGAAGTTTCGGACGACGAGACAAGGAGGCATAGATGAACCTGAGGATTCTGGTGGGGCGGAAGCTTACCGCGCCCGGGATTCTGCTGGTCTTCGCGATCCCCCTAGGTACGCTCCTCACAGGGTGTGGCTCCGGGGTAGAAGTGGCTGAGAGCAACCTGCCGTCGACCCCTGAAGAGGCGGACAACTTGGTGGTGCGGGTGTCCGGCACGGAGGGCGTCGCCTACTCGGGAAACTACGGAACCCTCGCCGAAGAGCCGGAGTTAGTGAAAGGTACGCTGGACGATCAGCCCACGGAATACGAGGTGGAGGTCCCGGAAAGCAACGCCGGCGGCGTGACCGCTCAGTTCCAAAAAACCCAGTCTGGCGCGGGAGCCCTGAAAGTGGAGATCCTGGCCGACGGCGAGGTCGCTGCCGAGAGTACGACCTACGTGGAGGCCGGATCGGTGATCGTCGACTGGTTGCCGCAGCTCGGAGAAACCGTAGAGTAGATCCTGCTCCAAGAGGGACTTCCCGAGGAAGAGAATCTGCCCAAAGAGGAGAAGAAATAGGGAAGTTTAGCTGGTACGGAGCGGGCCTCGAACGCCCCTGGCGGGCCTGCCGTTGCTCTGATCCCTTGGCGGTAGTAGGCGAGCGATGGGTATCTGGACGTGGACGCTGAGGAAGTGTCCATCGGCATAGACATACATCAGGACGCTTCAGAAGTCGCGGACCTCTCCAACCTTGAAGCCAAAGGCCCTATCTTCGGGCTGATGCCGCGAAGAGCGCTGACAGACCGATAGGTTAGCAACCGCCAGCCGCAAAGGGGGTTGGTCGAATGGATGCTTGAGCTGCACGAGCGGCTTGCTCGGGTCGGAATCAAGTGGGAGAAGACGGTGATTGAGCACCAGATCGAGGCAACGGACAAGCAGATAGACCGCCTCGTCTACGAGTTGTACAGATCGTAGGTCGTCCGAGCCTTGATCTCGACCCTCTGGAAGCGACGCCGTTGGACCCGCCTCGCTAGAGTAGAATCGTGTTCGTGAGCAGCGAAGACAAGCGTGGGGCGGGGGAAAAGGTCGCTCCCGACGAGCTAGAGGCACGGCTAAAAAAGGCGGTGGCGGAGCCGCTCGCGGCCTGGCGTGAGGTGTACGAGAGCTTCTCGCCGGTGGACCTCGAGACCGGGGAGCGGAGGCCACGGGTCCCACAGCTGGGAGAAGACGCGCGTCGGGCGGCGGTGCTGGTGCCGATCGTGCTCGCGCCAGAGGGGGGGCGCGTCGTTTACACCCTGAGGAAGGACGACCTCAAGGACCACGCCGGGCAGGTTTCTTTCCCGGGTGGTGCCCCGGAACCCGGAGACGGAACGCTACTCTCGACCGCCCTTAGGGAGGCCGAGGAGGAGGTGGACCTCAGGCCGGAGATGGTCGAGATCATCGGAGAACTTGAGGAGATGTATATCCCGCCGAGTCGCTTTCTGGTGCGGCCGTTCGTAGGACTCCTTTCGCCGGAGGCGGAGCTGACTTTGGCGCCCGAGGAGGTCGAGGCGATCTTCAGCGTCTCCTTGGAGGAGTTGATGTCGCCCAACGCGTTTAAGAAGGTAGTCTGGGAGCGCGACGGCAGTCCCTATGAGGTGCCGATCTTCACGGTAGCGGGACAGGAGATCTGGGGCGCCACCGCCGCGATGACCGCCGGGCTCCTGGCCCGCCTCGGCTGGAAGTGGAGTGCCGGCTAAAGGAAGCACGCCCTCTTGACGGTACCCTTGTGTGCCGTTTCTCCGATGGGCCTTCTCAAGGGTGTTACCCTCTCCCCTTATGGCGCAAGCGGTCGAGAGCGGCGAGGGGCAGCGTAAGCCGGTCTGGAAGGACCACAACCTGCGCGTCATCTGGTTCGTCACGCTGATGGCGGTCCTTGGCTCCTCGAGCGTCGCCCCGGCTTTTCCTGAGATCCAGCAGGAGTTCGGCGTCTCGTCGGGACAGGTGGGGCTCCTGATCACGGTCTTCACCCTGCCGGGCGTCTTACTTACGTGGGTTGCGGGAGCACTCTCCGACCGGTTCGGGCGCAAGAAGATACTGGTCCCCTCCCTGATGCTCTTCGGCGTCGCGGGCGGAGTGTGCGCTCTCGCCTGGGATTTCGAGCTGCTCCTCGCCCTGCGTACGCTTCAGGGGGTAGGGGCGGCGGCCTTGGGGGCGCTCAACGTGACGCTCGTCGGCGACCTGTTCGCTGGCAGGGATCGGACAGCGGCGTTGGGCTACAACTCGAGCGTGCTCTCCATCGGCACGGCGAGCTACCCCGCCATCGGCGGCGCTCTGGCCGCGTTTGGATGGTACTATCCGTTCATACTCCCTTTAGCGGCCATCCCCATAGGCATCCTGGTCCTCTTCTCGCTAGATAACCCCGAGCCACACAACGAGCAAACCCTCAAAGAGTACGTCGGCAGCGCCTGGGATCACGTCAAGAGTAGGCGGGTTATCGGGATCTTCGCCAACAGCCTCGTCATCTTCGTTATCCTCTTCGGGCCGCTCATCACCTACCTGCCAATCCTGATGAGCACATCCTTTGGGTCAGGGCCGACTGTCATAGGCGCCGTCGTCGCGAGCACCTCGCTCACCACGGCGTTGACCTCCACCCAAATGGGCCGTCTTACGTCCTACTTCTCGGAGAAAACGCTCATCCGTGTCTCCTTCGTCCTCTACGCGATCGCGCTCTGTCTCGTACCGCTCGTCCCGGACGTGTGGCTGCTCTTCGTGCCGACGGTGATCTTCGGCGTCGCCCAGAGCCTCAACGTCCCCAACGCCTTCTCGCTCCTCAACGAGGCTGCCCCCGACGAGAACCGGGGCGCCTTCATCTCCATAAACAGCACCATCCTCCGCCTCGGCCAGACCCTCGGTCCGGTCCTCACGACCGCCGCCACCGTCCTGCTCGGGCTCAGCGGCGCCTACTTCGCCGCTTCGGTCCTCGCCGCCGCCATGTTCCTCGTGGCCTTCGCCCTTATCAGGTAAAAAGTTCCCGTCCGGTGCTTTCGGCACCAAACAGGGGAGTAAACATAGACTGCCCCTCGGATGCGAACCTGCGGCGGAAAGAGGGCGTGGTGGAGAGACGGCCGGAGAAGCCGGAGCCTTTGGCCGAGTCGCTCGTCTCCTTCCTCGTGGTCGGCAAGCTCTTCGTCGTGGGCCTCATAGGTATCGAGGCGATCTGGTCCGTCCTTCTCTTCCTCGGCTTCGGTAGCCTCTTCCTCGCCTTGAGCTACTATCTGCGGTCCCTGGAACACCCGAAGTCGGAAACGTTAGCGGCTCCGAACGCCCTTATGTATCGTAATTCGCGAAGTTATCCACAACATATTGTGGATAAAGGCACGCCGATGGTGGATAAGTGCATCACGTGTAACAAAGGTGTAACCCCTTTAACGGGGAGCGTTGGGAGGGTGTGGAGGGCGGCCGGAGCCTCTACGAAGTGGAAAAGTTTGGCAACACCTTTACAATTGGGGTGTCGAGTGGGTAAGCCTAAGAGGTGAGAGAGTGCTGACCGAAGAGCGCGTACGCGACCAGCTAAGGAACGTGATAGACCCGGAGATCGGGATGGACCTCGTGGAGCTTGGTTTGATCTACGACGTCGGCGTCCACGACGAGGGGCGTCACGTGGACGTTACTTTTAGCCTGACCAGCCCGATGTGCCCGGTGGGGGACTTGATCCAGGAACAGGTCGAGACCGAGACCCTCTCCATCGAAGGCGTCGAGACCGTCAACGCCCAGCTCACCTTCGAGCCGATGTGGAGCCCGGAGATGATGAGCCCGGCCGCAAAACTTTTCTTCGGCCGCTAACCAAAGACGGAGACCGAGGCG
>JALZFJ010000192.1 GCA_030867425.1 Actinomycetota bacterium
CGCGCCGGACCTCTCGCCGAAAACCTGGTACGGGATGCCCGCGTATGCCAAAGACGGCAAGGTCGTCTGCTTCTTCCAAAGCGCGCAGAAGTTCAACTCGAGGTACGCGACGCTCGGCTTCAGCGACAAGGCGAACCTCGACGAAGGCGCTATGTGGCCGACCTCCTTCGCGCTGAAGGAGTTGACTGCCACTGAAGAGGCAAAGATCGGCGCGCTCGTGAAGAAAGCGGTGAGCTGAGGACTGAGCTCGGAAGTTCAGGAGCTGCGCTGAGCCGACCGGCGAAGAGCATGGCCACGAGGACGGACACGCAGTCGCCTGCGCTGCACCCCGCCGATAGCCACGATCTGATCCGCGTGCACCAACCACCCGATGTAAAAGAACTAATGACGCGCAACACTAGAGAGCGTAGTAGAGGGAGGCCTCGTTACCTCTATTCACCGAGTCGCCGACAAGGAGTGTTCCCGGAAGTCTGCTCTAGAAGAAGTGCATCGCCAACAAGACGGCCAGCGCTACGCACAGCAGCCAGACGGTGACTACGACCGCTGCTGCCACCCGGCTCCTGGCGCACGCTTGCCTCAAGTTGGTTAGCCGGCAGCATCGTCTTTTCCTTCCAGGTGCATGACCAGCTCGATGGTGTGGTGGACTGCGTCGCTGGGGCTGACCCGCGACTCCAGGAGCGTGCCAAGGACGACCCGCCGGCGAACGTGTCGGAGGGGGTGGAGCGCCTGGAGCAGGAGCTCGGGCGCATTTCCGGGGTGTGCCCTTCCGGACAGAGCGCGAGAGTGAACTCCCACGGCTCCCGGACGTCGAGCAAGACCATGTTCTCGCCCCTATCCAGCTTCTCCTTGAGCTCGCCCGGCACGATGCTCTTGTACCCGTGCTCTTGCGAGGCCTTGCTCTAGGGCTCGTAGTCGTAGTCGACGACGAGGCGTCCCGTGGTGGTAGCGTCGAGCTTCTCGTTGACGGCCTGATGCTCGGGGTGCTCGAGGTAAGCTCGCAGGTCGTCCGCCGTCCGGAAACGGACGAAGAGCCCATGGGTGTAGTCCCCGCCTCGGCCGCTGAAGTCCTCGCCGACGGAGAGGTCCATGACGTTCGTGATGCTGCTCCTCAGGTTCCTTATGCTTGACAAGAGATCCTCGACCTCCTCCGCCGAAGCATCGTCCTTCACCGCAAAAAGTACCAGATGGTCTACCAAGTTCTTCTCTCCCAGCTTGGGCACCACGGGCGCAGCCCCGTTCAAGGCATAGTAAGTCTAGCAGACGAACGTCGGGGGCCTACAACTCCCAGCTGAAGCGTTGCTCGGACTCGACTATCTCATTGGAGTTTATGCCCGCGCCGCGGCGGCTCATGTACCTCTCGTCGTCGAACTCCCGCTGCTCGTTGCCGTGGCACTGCGGAGGCCGTCAGCGTTAACTCACTTCGGCTATGATCATTGCCTGCTCAACCGGGCCGTGCGCCAAGCTACCGCCATCAGCCACACGCTATTGGCTACCATATGACGTCCCGGAGTGGTAGGTACTGCACTCACACCTACCAAACCAACCTCCCGACCGGCGCAAACACAAGTCGAGATGGAACTAGCCCGCAAACTCCCGCTAGTGGACCACGCAACCCGAACTGCCCTCGCCCCCGGAGGCGGGGAAGGCGTAGATCAGCGCGTCAGCGGTCAGACGGGCGCGCTGTGCGTACCCCTCTGAGGTGAAGTGCGTCCCGTCCGAGATGAACCAGCTGTCGTTCACCGCCGACGCCCAGTCGAAGATCCGCATGTTCGGGTAGCTGGCACAGGCCTCTTCCAGGGTACGGTTCCAGAGCTGCATGTTGGTCTCCGAGTAGGGCCCGCTCCCGAGCAACGTCTTCGTGTTTACCCACAGCACCGGCTGGTCGCCGACCGCCGACATCATCTGCTCGATCCGCTCCATCCGCCCGACCTGCGAGCCCATGTAGACGTTAGCGGTGTCGTTGTTGCCTAGAGCGATCACCCAGCACCCCCGGAAGCCCTCCG
>JALZFJ010000193.1 GCA_030867425.1 Actinomycetota bacterium
CGAGCTGGAAGAGCCGCGGGGCGTGCGGCGTCCACCGGCTCAGCAGCGCGAACACGACTGTGCCAGCGACCGCGCCGACGACGCTCGCGAGGATCACCATGGTGAGCGGCAGTGTCATTGGGGCCACGCCCGGCTGGGGACTCATGAGGAATGACACTCCCAGCCTCTGGGCGAGCAGGTAGAGGACAGCGTTGGCCCCGGCTGCCACGCCGGCAGCGAGTAAGCCAGCGCGCCACACTGGAGAGAAGGTCGCGACGCGGTAGGTCGTTGCCTTGCTTGCGATCATGTCCACACCTCCTTCAGTAGTCCGGCATTAGATCGCTCACCGATCCGTGCTGCTCCCCGAGCACTCGCTAGCTGCACCTACCGTGACGCCACTAGGGCGGGCTCAGCTGCCAAGGTTTAGCCCAAAATGGGCGGGGGTTGACTGACCCGTAGGCCAAGCGGCATGGCACGGGGGACGCCTCGGAGCAGACGAGAGAGGAAGCTCAGTCGCTCCAGGGAGGTGTCCCATGAGGAAGGATAGCAAACCCGGGCGTGCGCGCAAGTGGTTCGACAGCAGCCATGCGAGTCTCTGCCTGTTGGGCGAGCACCTCCGCCGGACTGGTTTCTTCCGGGCGTTGGAGCAAGAGGTCAAGCTGCCCCAGAAGACCCGCCGGTACACCCCGGTGCAGAAACTGGAGATGGTGTTCGTGAGCTTGCTGGCCGGCGCCAAGACCATTTACCAGACGGGCACCACGTTGCGGGTGGACCCGGCGCTCCAAGCAGCGTTTGGCCTGCCCGGCTGTGCCGAGCAGTCGGTGCTGGCCGACACGCTGAACGCGGCCACCGATGCCGACGTGACCGCGCTGCGGCAGGTCGTCGAGGCGAGCTTCGTCCAGGATAGTCAGACCCGGCGGCACGACTTCGGCCAGGCAGTGTTAGTGCTCGACGTGGACCTGTCGCCCTTGCCGACCAGCAAGCGCGCGGAGGGCGCCACCCGGGGGTACATGGGCCGCTGTCGCTCCAAGACCGGGCGGAAGCTGGTGCGGGTTCGAGCCGCCGACGCCCGGGAGACAGTCTGGGAAGAAGTGCTGCCCGGCAACACCGTGGAGACGTTGGCGGTGGTGCAGCAGGCGGTCGCGGCGGTGGAGCGCCTGCTGGAACTGGAGGACGATACCCCCGCGGTGCAAGCGAAGCGGGCGCGGGTCGAGTTTCGCCTGGATAGTGGCTGGGGGAGCGAAGAGATCATCAACTGGCTGCTCACCCGCGGCTACCAGGTGACCGGGAAGTTCAAGTCCACCGCGCGCGTGCAGAAGCTGGTCCGCCCGATCACCGCCTGGGAGCCGACGACCAGCCCCGGCCGGGAAGTGGCCCCGGTGCCGGCACCAGTAGCGTTGGCCCGCCCGTGTGCCCAGTACGCGGTACGCACGCCATCGAAGGACCGGCCGAGCGGCTACTATCAAGCGGTGCTGTTCACCAGTCGAACGGAGTTGGGGATGCACGCCGTGGTGGACCACTACGACGGCCGGGCAGGGATGGAGGCCGATCTGAAGGGCGACAAGCGGGGGCTGGGGCTGGGGGGGCTGCGCAAGCAGAAGCTCGCGGCCCAGCGGCTGGTGGTGTTACTGGGGCAGTGGGCCCACAACGTCCTGCTCTGGGCGCGGCGCGGGCTCGCCCAGGGTGCCCCGCGGCTGGCCGAGTTCGGCATTGTGCGCCTCGTCCAGGAGGTGTGCGCCGTGCCGGGGCGGGTTAAGCTCACGGCCGCTGGCGTGAGCCGGGTCCGCTTACGGCGAGAGCATCCCTGCGCACGGGACGTGTGCCGCGGGCTCCGGCCGCTCTGTCCCAGTAGTCACACGCTGGGGTTTTTGGGCTAAAGCTTGGCAGCTGGGCGCCTGGAATCTGCTTGTACAGCTCGACGCCGGGGTCCACGCCCTTGTTCGACTGCTTGCCCCAGATCACGAGCGCGGGCGGCTTGAGTTCCTGGACTCGGTTGCTGATGTGCGTCCCGTCGACCGAATACATCTCCTGCTGCTTGTCCAGGCCGCCCTCGCGCCAGAACTCGCGGATCTGGGCCATGTACAGGTCGTTCCAGCGGTGGGATAGGGCCAGCAGGCGATCGAGTAGGTCGTCGTTGACCATCGCCTTGTTGTAGCAGAACTCGCTCACGTAGGCGCGGATACCTTCCTTCGTGGTCAGGTCGTTCTTCGGGATCATCGTGCCCGGCTCGAAGACATTCTTGAAGTAGGGCAGGCCCTCCGCCGATAGCCCCGCACCGGAGGTGCTGGCGCTGTCGATCAACACCAGCTTCTTCACCAGATCCGGTCGCTTCAGGGTGACGTAGGTGACGATCCAGCCCCCCTGCGATTGCCCCAGCAGATACACGGGCCCTACGCCCAGCGCGTCGATAAAGGCAATCACGTGCTCGGCGCGCACCCGCACGTGCCCCAGGTGCTGGAGGTCTCGCGGCGGGTCGGTGTGCCCATGGCCCACCTCGTCG
>JALZFJ010000202.1 GCA_030867425.1 Actinomycetota bacterium
GTGGACGCTCGGGCAGTGGGACTTCGCCGGCGAGGCCTTCTGGCGCGGCTTCGACCGGCTGGTCTACTTCGTCTTGCTTCCGGCCTTGTTACTTCGCGCTCTTGCGGGGGCTGAGTTCTCCGGCGCCGAGGCGGGCGCCCTCGCGCTGTCCGCGGCCCTCCCGATCTTCGCCCTGACGCTCGTCCTGCTGGCAGCGAGGCGCGCGCTCGGGCTAGACGGGCCGGCGTTCACGTCGGTTTACCAAGGGAGCTTGCGCTCCAACACCTACACCGCGTTGGCTACCGTCCCGGCCCTGTACGGCCAGGGCGGGTTAGCGCTGCTCGCGCTCCTGCTCACGGCGGTGGTTCCGCTGGTGAACGTGCTGAGCGTCCTGGTGCTGAGCGTCCAAGGCCGGGGCCGCCGCCCTGGGCCCTCGGAGGTGGCGCGCTCGGTGGCGACCAACCCCCTGATCGTCGCGTGTGCCCTGGGGCTGCTCGCAAACGCCTCGGGGACCCGCCTGCCGGCGGGCCTCGACGGGGCCCTGGCGGCGCTCTCAGCCGCGGCCCTGCCGTGCGGCCTGATGGCCGTCGGCGCGGCCCTCTCGCCGGGCGCCCTGGGGGGACACGCGCGCGGCGTGGCCATATCGGCGGCGGCCAAGTTCCTAGCCCTCCCCCTTCTCTCCCTCGGAGCAGGGCGACTGATCGGGCTACCGCCGGAGGCCCTGGGCGCGCTGGTAGTCTTCCAGGCGCAGCCGACCGCCACCGCCTCCTACGTGCTGGCGCGTCAGCTGGGAGGCGACGCCGACCTCATGTCCAGCATCGTGACGGCCCAGACTCTCCTGGCGTTCGCTGTGCTGCCGGCGGCTGCTGTCCTCCTGGCCGGCTGACCGGCGGTTCCGCACGGCATCTGCCCCTATAGAACAGGGCGGGTTTGCTTCTATTTACTAGGTTGCCGACAAGGCGGGTTCCCGGAAACCCCTATACACCCTCTCGAATGCTTATGCGTTAAGGCCGGAGCAAAGGGCCGATTCACTCCCCGATGGGCGCGGTAGACAATACAACTTAGAAGTGAGCCGCCCAGGACTCGAACCTGGAACCTAGAGATTAAGTGTCTCTTTCTATAGGTTCACCGAGGTTTACTGGCGTTAGAACTCCGCTTACCTAAGCCATTTTACGTTCGCCTCTGTTCACCGGGGTTAACCGTGTCTACTGTAAAACTACTGTAGAGCCGCTGTAGGGACTTCATTTAGAGCGTGTTCCAATACCTTCTTGCAAGAGACCTGTTGAAAGTTGTTGGGTTCTTACTTGAGTCGGGTAGTAATAATTACTTATGGGGCTAGACGCTTCGTTAGCAGCGGTGGCAGGGAATGCGAAAGGAGGAGAAAGTGGAGTACTTAAAGAAGGCGCAACCGGAGGAAGAGGGAGCGACCCAGAAGGTTCGAGACGCGGTGAGCGAGGTCCTCTCGGCAGTAGGGAAGGAGGGCATCGCTGCTGTGAGGCGCTACTCCGAGCAATTCGACGACTGGAACCCGGAGTCCTTCGTGGTCTCCGAGGAGGAGATAAGGCGGGCCGAAGCTTCGCTCGATGACCAACTCAAGGGGCACATTGACTTCGCCCGTGAGCAGGTCGAGAACTTCGCCCGGCTCCAGAAGGAGACGCTCGTCGACTTTGAGGAGGAGACGCTACCCGGGGTGGTTCTGGGTCAGAAGCAGATTCCGGTCAACGCGGTGGGCTCCTACTCGCCGGGGGGCCAGTACCCTATGTTCGGCTCCTCGATCATGACGGTCGCCGTGCCCAAGGTGGCGGGCGTGAAGCGCGTGGTGGCGGTGGCTCCGCCACGCAAAGGGGAAGATGGCAAGCCGTACGGCATATACGAGCCAATGCTCTATACCATGGCCAGCTGCGGGGCCGATCAGATACTGTGCATCGGTGGGGTGCAGGCCTTGGCCGCTATCTCATTTGGCATGGAGGAGGTAGAGCCGGTTGATATGATCGTCGGCGCCGGCAACGTCTTCGTCGCCGAGGCCAAGCGTCAACTCTTCGGTACGGTCGGGATAGACCTGCTCGCAGGGCCGACCGAGATCGCCATTATCGCCGACGACTCGGCCGACCCGCACCTCTTGGCCGCCGACCTTCTTGGGCAGGCCGAGCACGGCCCGGCCTCGCCCGCAGTGCTCATTACCACCTCGCGCGAGGTTGGGGAGGAGACCATAAAGGAGGTGGACCGCTGGTTGGACGATGACTGGCCGACCAAGGAGATGGCCGGTGAGGCCTGGCACAATCGCGGGGAAGTCATCCTATGCGAGAGCGACGAGGAGATGGTAAAGGTCTCAGACGAGGTGGCGACCGAACACCTTGAAGTCCAGACCCGAGACCCCGACTGGTTCCTCGATCGTCTCACGAACTATGGCTCGCTCTTCTTAGGGGAGCACTCGACTGTCGCCTACTCCGACAAGGCCATAGGCACAAATCACGTCTTGCCGACCAACCGCGCCGCGCGCTATACCGGCGGGCTTTGGGTCGGAAAGTTCATCAAGACCGTTACCTACCAGAAGGTGACGGCAGAGGGCACCGAGCAGGTTGCACCGGCGACAGCGGCCATCTCCGACGCGGAGTTCTTCTACGGCCATGCGCTCACCGCCCGCATCAGACAGGAGAGGGTTAAGCAGGGGGCTGGCACGGAGTAGGTAAGACGGACGAATAAGGCTAGGTGCGGGCTTGTCTCCTCCTCTAGAGGAAGCATCTCTGGATGATGCTGCTTATCGTCGTCTTCGGCTGGAGCCGCGGGAGTTCCTCCTATAGGGAAGACGAGTAGTTAAACAGAGCGGGTTTTGAAACGCGCTCTTAGGCGCGCTCGGCAGGACTCGAACCTGCGACCTTCTGATTCGTAGTTGGATGTGGCGAATGTCGGCTGATGTCGCCTGTGTTCGTAAAACCCTTTACCTAAGCCCTAAACCCCGCTTTTGCCACAGGTGGAAAGTCCGCCAAATGCCGGGGAATATCGGTTCGGTTGACATCAGGACTCTGTGTACAGGTTCTACGCAGCTCTACTTCTATTATGGCGCACGCGAGATGTTGGACAACCCTGAGCAAAGCTACGCTTGTGCTAGCTTGATAGGACCGGGGTAGAGGGATATGTAACCGCTTGCCTCAAAGCCCTGCAAACTGGCGACAACAGATCTCCGACAATAAAGTATTCTCGGAAATCTGAGTCCTCTGATGGCGGTCCATTGACCGCGCTCGCCTGTTGGCCCTCGTTCCCCTTACATGCCGCCTCGCGACGTTTTGCCAGGCTAGTAATCCGCTCCGATCCCGGCCGCTTCTCTAGATGTTGTAGGTAGCGGAAATCGGTCTAGACCGTCGCCGGTGGCATGCTCTAGGCTGACGTCCAGATGCATCTAGACCCGGCTAGACGAGAGGCGACACATGTCTAGAGAGCGTATAGACGTAAAGCGAACCGCACAGATCCTCAGTGATGAGATACATGAGATACAGAAAGAGTTCGACGCCTACCTGAAGCGCTGGTGGATAACCAACATTTTTGCGTCGGTTTTTCGTCGAACTAAGTAGCGTGAGTCAAGGAGCGTCGGTTATCCCTATTCACCGAGCGTGAGTCAAGGAGTGTCGGTTATCCCTATTCACCGAATTGCCGACAAGGTACGTTCCCGGAAAACCCTCGATAGCCCCGGTCCGCTATGGATGGGCCCCAGTCCTAGTGGGCTACCCCTCCCGACCGCGGCGCAGCGGGCTCTCTTTGCATCGGACGGGGAGGATGGATATGCTACATAGGCTGCGGGGCCGGACCGGACGCACACGAGTGCACACGAGTCGCGTTTGTATCCTTTTCCATCCGGCTCCGCTTGAGGCCGGAGAACGTCAACTACCCTCCTCTCCGGCCTTTTCCGTGCGCCCTGGTCCTATCGCCTAAGCATCCCCCTAGCGGACCGGGGCTATCGGCAAAAAGGGTCAGCCCCGGTCCGCCACCGAAGGCAGCAGGAGCCATCCTCGCGCTGCTCCTGGTGGGGTACGATATTCGAGGGATAGAAAGAAAAGGTGAGACCCACAACATGTGCACTGGTATGGGGTATGACCGCCGTGATTATCATGCTAGCGGTCGTGCTGATCTGGAGGTCTGCAGTCGGGGAATAAGAGAGGAGGATCTGGTGAGTCGAGAGGAGTTCCTCAAGCTGGGTGCCTTCTGGGTAGTGTCCGCCCTGGGGCTACTCATCGCCGCGTGCGGCGGTGGGGGCGGAGAGGACACCGATAGGGGTGGTGGCGGTGGCTACTAGTGTTCTTGCTACGTTGTCGCAACGCCGCTTGATGCGCCCCGCTGGTAGCAAGTAGGGGGAGTAAGCTACCGCTCGCCTCAAAGCCCTGCAAACACGCGATCTAGATCCTTCCGTCTATTTTCCAAACAGTCTCACAGAAACTGTCCGAAAAGTCTCGGACGCGCCTGCGGCGTGGTCATATGAGCCACCCAAAGGGTACTTTTCGCCTCATTTTGGCCTCTGTATACCGGCCAAATCCACGGTCAGAGCGTTGCTCGTACCCCTTTTCGGACAGTTTCACAAGACGAATTCTCGGAAACCTGCACAGCGATGGTGAGAGGGCTCCCGGATTCCGGAATTCCGGAGATGCTAAATCAGCCCTATAGGCGTGGCGGCAAAGAACATTACATACCCGCAGTTGCTACAAATTACCTGGACCATCGGCAGTTCGTCGCCGTGACCGGACATGTTGGCAGCGGTAACGATTTCGCCCGTTTCCCACTGAGTACTACCGCATATAGGACAGTTAAAGCGGATCCCCCTAGAGTTCAGCCACTGTTCTAGCCTATGAGCCTGTTCGTGGTTAAGGGGCATGACCAATACTCCCTTTTCTATCACGACTGCCATATTATCTCGTCAATCTACCCTACTAACTAGCGGTGGGTTGCCTCTATTTGCCTAATTGCCGACAAGGAATGTTCCCGGAAACCCCTATTCACCCTCTCGGATGCTTATGCGTTAGAACTTGGGCACAAGGCCGATTCACTCCCCGATGGGCGCAGTAGCCAATACAACATGTAGCGGGATTGGATGGATATGCAGGGACCGGCAAGGGGGCGGGTTTGGCTATTTTCGATAGCCCCTGATTGCTTTCCTTCCTTTCTCCGTGGCCCTGAGCGTGGCATAGCTGCTTGTCCCTTTCTCGACGAGCCATTCACCTTCTAGCCGCTTCGCCGCTTCTATACACTCATCGTAGTCGTTACCACGCTCCTCCCAGGAGGCACTGGGGTTATGGGATAAGACGGGATAAGACGGGCACAAGGGACGAGGATGTGATATCAGCAGGACTGACTCTAGATCAGATAGTCTAAGTTCGAATCCTAGCCCGGCAGCTCCTCGAAATACCTGCAAATCACAGGATATTTATCGAGGAGCGCCAGCACCACTTGGATTTGATCCGGCGCGTCATTTGGTAGTTTGAGAATAAGAAAACCCTAACCCTCAGAGGGCTCTAACTCCCAACCCTGCCTGGTTCAACCAAGCCTAGAGGTCCATAGCATTGGTTCCCGCTCGTCCCTTGCGTCAGTATGTGGCTCCTGTTACCGTTGTGAGTACGTGGTGAAGGGATTTTAGCCATTCGAGCTAAGCTAGCTCAATAGCTTACGAAATAGCAAGAACAAAAAATGCCCCTACAGCAGCGACACCAGCAAATAGCGGAACTCAGCCGAGAGTTTAGGTGCATTCGGGTAGCATGGCTCGAGGAAGAACTTGGCGTGTCCTTGCTGACTGACATTAGGCAACTTTGATAATGAAAGGTGACTGTTTGCTAGCTTTAAAGCAGGGGACCAGAATTTACCATGATGCACTAGAACGCAAGATGGCCCCTCTGCTGGACACTTTATCTATCCAAACTTACACAACCCTGCTCCAGAAGCTGTTCGGTTTCTACAAGCCTCTTGAAGAGCGGATCGCCGCGCTCCCTAGCTGGCACAATCTACCAGTTGATCTTGGACGGCGGCAAAAAGCTCCTCTCCTAGCAAGGGACCTGCTCTGGCTGAAGGTGGCCCAGCCTCAACTCAGCCAGCTGACCCTGTGTGAGCGCTTGCCCGAGGTCAAAAACATCACAGAGGCTCTCGGCTGTTTGTACGTGCTAGAAGGGGCAACCCTTGGCGGTCAGATTATCAGCCGGCACCTAAAGAAAAACCTTACCCTTGACGAGGATAGAGGGTGCGCATTCTTCTACAGCTATGGGGACGAGGTTGGCCTGATGTGGAAATCTTTTCGAGAGACGCTAACCTCTCACTGCTCCAGGCACGGAAAATTCGAGAAAGAGCAGCTCGTCAAATCCGCACGCGAGACCTTCGTCTCGCTGGACTACTGGCTGTTCGAAGGAGGGCGTGCCGAGTGGCTGACGGAGGACTAGTAGGCAGGGACTTGGACCTGGCAGAATGCGAGCGGGAACCGATACACGTACCCGGGGCCATACAACCTCATGGGGTACTACTTAATCTAAGAGAATCGGATCTGGCCATCATCCAGGCTAGTGCCAACGCACTAGATGTTCTTGACGTCGATGCTCACAATCTGCTCCAGCAGCCTCTGATGCAATTCATAGATGACGAGTGTATGGACCATCTCCGTGAGGCGTTAAGTCTCAAGAACCTTGCTGTTGCTAATCCCGTTCGTGTGCAACTCCGCAACGATCAGAGACCTGGTTTCGATGGGGTTCTTCATAGACACAGCGGTGCCCTCATCTTCGAACTGGAGCCGCACCGAACAAGTGAGGAGCGGTCCATACAGACTGCCGCCAGTAATATCGGAGGGGCTCTAGAACTCCTTCAGAGTCTTCCAGATATCCAAACCTTATGCGAGACGACCGCAGAAGAAGTGCGCCGGATTACGGGCTTCGACAGAGTAATGATCTACAAGTTCGATCCCGAGTGGAACGGCGAGGTCATCGCCGAAGTGAAGGCCGAAGACATCGGCAGCTACATAAATCACCGTTTTCCAGCATCGGACATACCCTCACAAGCTCGCAGGCTCTATGCTCTGAACTGGATCCGCTATATACCTACCGTGGATTACCGGCCTGCTGGTCTGCTGGGTACCGCTGACCTCGCGGAGCCACTCGACATGTCCTTTTCGGTCCTGCGCAGTGTCTCCCCGATCCATCTCGAATATCTGAAGAACATGGGCGTAGCCGCCTCAATGTCCGTCTCTCTACTGCATGACGGTAGATTGTGGGGGCTTGTGGCCTGCCACCATCGCTCGCCTAGGTACCTACCCTACATGATACGGCAGAACTGTAAGCTTATCGGGCAGGCTGCCTCTTCACAGGTCAGAGTGCAGGAGACCACGAGCAACTACTCCTACTATATGGAGCGGACTACTATGCGGGCCAAGTTCATCGAGCGTGTTGCGGGTGTGCAGCATTTTGCCGAAGGCCTGACAGGATTTCGCCCAAACCTGCTCGACTTCGTCGAGGCTTCGGGCGCCGCCGTGTTCTGGGAGGACCGGTGCACGACCGTCGGGGAGACCCCCGACGAGGGTACTCTCGAAGGACTTCGGGAGTGGGTCAGATCTAGGATCTCAGGATCGCTGTACTGGACCGATTCCTTGCCCTCAGTGTACGAGTCGGCCGCGGAGTGGAAGGACGTGATAAGCGGGCTGCTGGCGCTGGAGATCCTGCGGGAGCGCAGCTGCTACGTAATGTGGTTCAGGCCCGAAGTAGTGAGGACGGTGACCTGGGGGGGCAACCCGAATAAGGCTATTGACGTTGACGAGCAGACGGGACGCATCAACCCGCGGAAATCCTTCGAAGCCTGGAAACAAACGGTTCGTCTACGCTCGCTACCGTGGGCCCCACACGAATTGGATGCTGTTTACGAACTGCGCAACACGTTAGTGAGCATAGTGAATGCCGAGATCGAACGCGAGCAGGCCGAAGAGCAGCGAGTGGCAAGAGAGGCGGCTGAGGCTGCCGACCGGGCCAAGAGCGAATTCTTGGCAAGCATGAGCCACGAGATCCGTACGCCCATGAACGGTGTGCTTGGCACGGCAGAGTTATTGCTGGACACCCAGCTTACGCCTGAGCAGCGAGATTACGCCCAGATGATGCGCAACTCGGGCGAGACCTTGCTGCGTGTTCTGAACGACATCCTCGACTTCTCCAAGGTGGAGGCACGCCAGGTGCAGCTCGAGAACCTAGACTTTGATCTGCGTGCAGAGGTGGAGGAGGTAGCTCAACTGCTGGCGGGGGGTGCCCAGAGCAAAGGGCTCGAGCTGGTCGACTTCGTCGATCCCGCCGTCCCTGCCGCGCTGCGGGGCGATCCGTTCCGTCTGCGGCAGGTCCTAACAAACCTGGTGACTAACGCGATTAAGTTCACCGAGCAGGGAGAGATTACTCTCTTCGCCCGGCTGGTAGAAGAGACGAGCGAGAGGGTAACCGTCCGCTTCGAGGTGCGAGACACCGGTATCGGCATGACGCCCCAAGAGCAGGAGCGGTTGTTCAAGGCGTTTTCTCAGGCAAGCTCTGCAACTACTCGCAGGTATGGCGGCACAGGCTTGGGGCTTGTCATCTCCAAGCAGCTGGTAGAACTCATGAGGGGGCGGATAGAGGTAGAAAGCGAGCAGGGCAGAGGCAGCACCTTCTGGTTTACCGCCGAGTTCGAGAAGGGAGAAGACGCACGACAGGTTGCAGTGTCTGGTCAGACTGCCCGCATCCGTGGCCTGCGGGCGCTTATAGTCGATGACAACGCGACGAATCGTAGAATATTGCACCAGCAGTTGGCTTCCTGGGGGATGCACGTTGGAAGCGCGGAGGGCGGTTTGCACGCTCTTGAAGAGCTGCGCTCTGCTGTAGAGCGAGGCGAGCCCTACCAGGTAGCGGTCCTTGACCTGCAGATGCCCGGCATGGACGGCTTGGAGCTGGCCCAGCGGGTAAAAACTGATCCTACATTAACCTCCACCCGCTTGTTACTACTGACCTCATTGAATCAGTACAACATGGTCGAGAATACGTACCGAGCAGGGGTTGAGGCTATCCTGACCAAGCCTGTCCGTCAGGCGCAACTCTTTAACTGCTTGGCGACAGTGCTAGGAGCGTCCGGTGACTCTCCGTCTGCGTCGTCGGAGCCTGAAGCACCCTCTGCTGAGAGCGCAGGTGACACGTATGAGCGCCAAGCTCGCGTCCTGCTTGCCGAAGACAACGCGGTGAACCGAGATGTAACCACGATGATGTTGGAGAAGCTTGGGTACCGCGTAGACGCCGTGAAGGACGGAGTCGAAGCCGTCGAAGCCCTCTCACGCACCTCCTCCTACGCTGCGGTACTTATGGACGTTCAGATGCCAGAGATGGACGGTTATAAGGCCGCCAAAGAGATAAGGAGAGGCGAAGGCGGAGGCCGTCATACGCCGATCATAGCGATGACGGGAAACGTCATGCAGGAGGATAGGGAGAAGGTCCTCGAGGCTGGGATGGACGACTACGTGTCAAAGCCGGTAGGGCTTCAGGAGCTGAGTGAAGTCCTGAGGCGTTGGGTCGCTGACAAAGAGGAGAAGATCTAGGAAAGCAAGTTGACAGAGATTTGACAGCTACGGGGACGAACAAAGGCGAACAACAGGAAACACGAGATCCAGAAATGGGGCTCGAATAGGCCGCTTTGTGAACAGCGGTAAACAACTACGGATGTATGGATACTGACTCTGGATCAGTTAGTCCTGGTTCGATAGGGGTCCGGCAGCTCTCTAAAAATCCTCGATTTGCAAGCGCAATGTACTCAAGACAAAATCCCTGGTGCTAGCAAGCGCGGTTTGACAGCGGCGTCGCCCCCAGAGAGTGCTAACTCCTCAGAAGATCACTTCACGAGCCCTCGATAGGCGGCGCGTGGTTTAGATAGGCTCAGAAACTATCCGCTTGAGCGCCTCAAGCAGCCCTGCCCGTCGAGGTTCCCGTGCCCTGTGCACCCTTCTATGTTGGCGAGGCCGGGGGATGCGCCGCTCGACGGGTGGGATGAAGAAGGGTTTGTGCGGTTCTGCCTGGTACCAGTAGGCCACCGAGGAGTAGTCGTCGCTGCGCTTGTTGGCGTGGCCGTGTTCGATGGTGACCCTGATGGACTCTTCGAAGGTTATGGGGTCTTCTATATGGAACCGGTAGTAGCTTGCCTGTCCGCTCCAGTTCTCGCCTCCCCCTAGCGTAATCCCGTGGTATGGTGAGCAGTACTCCTGCTGGGGGCACCAGGCGGTGTTGAAGTAGTCCTCAAGACCGGTGCCGTGGAGGGAGGGCGGCCACGCTTCTCCATCTATAAAGATCATGTCGTCCCCCTCCCCGTACCAGTTCCACTGGTCGGTCTCGCGCAGGTTGTGCACGTTGAGGACGCACCCGACGTAGTGCCCCTTGCCCTCGGCCTCGAGTACGGTGTAGTTCCCCTCGCTGCTCAGGTTATGGCCGCCGAACAGGAACTCCTCGTTGCTCTGCTCGCCCTGCTCCTGCCCATCCGTGGGGTTCTCCCGGCGCCACTGGGCATGTAACCGCCCCAGACCATCCTCCAACTCGTCGAACTCCTCGTAATCTACATAGTAATAGAAGAGGACCCGCTCGCTCTCGAGCTCGCTTGTGATCTCCATTCTGGCCCCATCTGCGAACGGCATATGGAAGAAGCAGTTGAAGGATTTGCCATCCTTCGGACTCATCTGCAGGGGAGCGGAGGAAAAGTTGACAGTTCGAGCGTGGCCCACCCCGAAGAAGTCCCCCAGCGGCACCAGCACGCTCGGCTCCTCCTCCCTGTCCCAGTATGCCTTCAGGAGCATCTTTCTTAAGAAGTCCGGCTCCACGTCGTAGCGCTCGGTATCCGCGGTGATCCATATGTGGGTTACACACCCTGGCCCCACGATGTTTGCTAGAGTCGCCGTTTGCCCCGGGCTTATAACGAGCCGGTCGTCATTGCCCCCGCCCCTGTCCCAACTCGAAGCCCGCCTGCGGCGGCTGCTCCTCAGGCGCGGCAGATCCCTAAGGCTGCTCCCGAAATCCCCGTAGCCGTTCACGCTGCGATTAGTCCTTCCTGTGCAAGCTTTTCAGGACAAGCTGATCGTTCGCCTACTACTCCACGGATCAGAACATCAAAGCATACCCTAGGGGGAGAGGTGTGTTCTGGACCGGGTAGACTACGCCTGGCTCGATAGGGGACCGGTATCTACTACTGTAAAACTACTGTAGAAAGTGTCCCGACTAGTGCACCAGAGTTCTTCGGCACCCCACGTATTGAGCTTATCTATCGGGGATTTAGAAGTGAGCCGCCCAGGACACGAACCTGGAACCTAGAGATTAAGTGTCTCTGTAAACAGATTTCCTGACGTTTTCCTACATTGCAAATTTCCTGCAAATCATCGTATTTGACCTAAAGGGCTTTTCTGAACATTTCAGAATATTCGCCTGGGTTGCTGCACGGTTGCTGCACACAGAGTGTGCTCGGCAGGACTCGAACCTGCGACCTTCTGATTCGTAGTCATTCTCCTCCACAGACAGGGAGGTACAGTGGGGACAGGGAGAGACAGAACCGCGCTTTTATCGGGTATTTGGCGCAATCGGAGGGACAGGGAGGGACAGGCAGCGACACGGGGTTGTGGTACCGTTGTAGTATGAATTGGCCGCTGATTTGGAGGTCGTGCTCAAACTAACGCGACCTGTAGGGACCACCGGCTATTGAGTCCTACCGGTCCGTTTATCGTTATTCTTGATTGTTTGAAAATTGGCTTGCCTAAGCCGGATTTTCCCGTACACGGTTGCTCATTGTTCACTGATATTTCTGGTTGTTGGTGTACTGGTTGGTGTAGCTTGCGGCCCACGAAGTATTTCGATGAGCAACCGCAAAGAGTGTGTCGCGCCAACGGGAGGCTGCTGATAAGGTCGGGTGAATCTCTAGGCTAACCGCGGTCAGTAAGGCCCTTCCCCAAGATACCCACCAGCTCCTCGCTCGGAAGCGGCTCCGAGAAATAGTTCCCTTGGGCGAGGTCACACTTCATGTTGCGCAAACGCGCCAGCTGCTCGAAGGTCTCCACCCCCTCGGCGACTGCCTTCAAGCCCAGGGCGTGGGTCAGGTCGATCATCGCCGAGACGATCTCCGTGTCCTTCGATGCGCCCTCGGTGAATTGTCCGAGTCCGGCAATGAATGAGCGGTCGATCTTCAAGAAGTCCACCGGGAAGCGCTTGAGGTATGAGAGCGAGGAGTAGCCCATTCCGAAGTCGTCGACCGCAAGCTGGACATTCAGGTTCTTTAGGTTATGGAGGGTATGCTCCGCTGAGTGTACGCCGTTGCTCATCATGGTGCCCTCCGTGATCTCCAGTTGCAGAGAGCCAGGATATATCTCGCTCTCGACCAGGATCTCCGCGACCAACTCAGGACGGAAGAATTGCTTCGGTGAGAGGTTCACGCTGATCGTCAGGGGCGGTACGCTAGGGTAGCGTTCTTGCCACGCATGCATCTGGGAACATGCTTCTCGAAGCACCCCCTCCCCGATCTGCACGATCAGGCCCGTATCCTCGGCGACAGAAAGAAACGCGTCGGGCAGCAGCAGCCCTCGTGTTGGGTGCTCCCAGCGCACCAGTGCCTCCGCCCCGATAATCCTGCCGCCTTCAAGCATCACAACGGGCTGGTAATAGACCTTGAACTCTCCCCGCTCCAAGGCTCGCCTGAGCTCGTTCTCCAACCGTAGGCGCTGCAATACGCCGGTGCCCATGCTGGGCTCGAACAACTCGTAGCGAGCTTTGCCTTTGTGCTTGGCTTGGTACATCGCCAGGTCCGCGTGTCTCAGGAGATCCGCTGGCGACTTCTGAAGTGGACTACTGAGGGCGATCCCGATGCTGGTAGTGAAGAAGAACTCTTGCTGGCCTAGAGCAAAGGGACATTGCAGACTCTCCGCGATCTGCTCCGCGACTCGGGCTGCATCACTTACTCCGTCAACATCCTCGACCAAGATGGTGAACTCGTCCCCGCCGAGGCGCGCTGCGGTGTCCTCAGGACGCAGGCAAGCCGTTAGCCGCTCGGCGACCGCTACGAGCAGTTGATCCCCTATTTCGTGCCCCAGGCTGTCGTTCGTGATCTTGAAGTTGTCTAGGTCCATGAACAATACCGCGACCCTGCTGCCCCGGCGATTCGCACGAGCTAAGGCGTGTTCGAGGCGATCCATGAACAACGCCCGGTTCGGCAGCCCGGTGAGCGGATCGTGAAACGCCTGATGGCGGAGTTGCTCCTCTAGGACCTTGCGTTCGGTGATGTCCTTGAAGGTCACCACCGAGCCCACTACCTCGCTATCCTGGAGTATCGGGGTGCTCACATATTCGACTGGGAAGCTCGTGCCGTCCTTCCTCCAGAACACTTCGTCATCCCTACTATGGGTGGCCCCGTCCTCGAGTGCCGCATGGATCGGGCACTGTTCACGAGGATAGGGGGCACCATTCGGTTTGGTATGGTGGAGGACGTCGTGTAGGGGGCGGCCCAGCAGTTCTTGGGTATCCCACCCTGTCATGTATGCCGCGGCTGGGTTGACAAACGTAGCGTGCCCGTGCAGGTCCAGGCCAAAGATACCTTCGCCGGCCGATTTCAAGACCATTTCGTGCTGTCGGCTAAGCCGGTCGAGTGCATCCTCGGCCCGTTTGCGCTTGGTGACGTCGCGGATCACACCCGTGAACAACCGTTCCCCGTTCTGATGGGTTTCGCCAAGGGACATTTCGATCGGGAACTCGCTGCCGTCTTTGCGCAGCCCTACGAGCTCAGTCGTGCCGCCCACCACGCGCGCTTCGCCCGTTCGCTGGTAACGGTGCAGGCCAGCCAGACAGAGATCTCGATATCTTTCGGGCATGAGCAGCGTGACCGGCTGACCAATGACCTCTTCTGCCCTGTGGCCGAAGATACGTTCCGCCCCGCGGTTGAACCAGCGCACTATCCCGTCGGGCGTTATGGTCACGATCGCGTCGAAGGCCGCGTCCAGTACGGTGCGGTAACGCGCCTCGCTCTTTCTTAGCTCCTCACCAAGTTGCCGATGAGCGAAAAGTCTGCGCATCGAAT
>JALZFJ010000210.1 GCA_030867425.1 Actinomycetota bacterium
CCCGCTGAAAGAAACCAACTCTATCGTATACTCCGGTTGAAGGTTGTTCTGAGGAAGGATCGTACGCTTGAGGTCAGTGGGGCTTTCGGGGAAGGTCTTGATGTTTGCACATTGGAAAGTCAATGCAGAATAACTTCGAGGTAAACAGCGAGTACCAGCCGACCGGCGACCAGCCGAGGGCCATACGAAGCCTTGCCTCCGGGCTTTCGGCCAGCATGCGCGCCCAAACCTTGCTCGGGGTCACCGGGAGCGGCAAGACCTACACAATGGCGAAGACCGTAGAAGAGGTCGGTCGCCCCGCACTAGTCATCGCGCACAACAAGACGCTCGCGGCGCAGCTTGCCAACGAGTTCGCCGAGTTCTTCCCGAACAACGCCGTCGAGTACTTCGTCTCCTACTACGACTACTACCAGCCCGAGGCCTACGTGCCGAGGACCGACACGTTCATTGAGAAGGACGCCCAGATCAACGAAGATATAGACCGCCTCAGACACTCCGCGACTAGCGCGCTCTTTACGCGACGCGACGTCATCGTGGTGGCTAGCGTCTCGGCGATCTACGGCCTCGGGAGCCCGGAGGAGTACCGCTCGAAGATGGTCTTCTTGGAGGAGGGCGGCTTCTACGACTTAGACGAGGTGTTGCGGGACCTGGTGCGCATCCAGTACGCGAGGAACGATTACCAACTCAACCGGGGCACCTTCCGGGTCAGGGGCGACGTTCTGGAAGTGCACCCGGCCTACCAGGACACCGTCTACCGGATCTCGTTTTTCGGGGACGAGGCTGAAGGGATGACGGAGGTTGACCCCTTGACCGGCGAGATCCTGCGCGAACACAAGGTGCTGACTGTTTATCCCGCGACCCACTTCGTCACCGACGAAGACAGGATGACCATCGCCATAAGGAACATCGAGGTAGAACTCGAGGAACGGCTAGCCGAGCTCGAAGGGGAGGGCAAGGTCCTCGAGGCGTACCGGCTGCGGCAGCGTACCCAGTACGACCTGGAGATGATGCGGGAGCTTGGGTACACCTCCGGCATCGAGAACTACTCGCGGCACCTGGACGGTCGTCCCGCTGGCTCGACGCCGTATA
This sequence comes from Actinomycetota bacterium, assembly GCA_030867425.1. Taxonomy (GTDB): domain Bacteria; phylum Actinomycetota; class Rubrobacteria; order Rubrobacterales; family Rubrobacteraceae; genus Rubrobacter_F. The sequence continues at coordinate 1,090 of JALZFJ010000210.1, forward strand.
CGCTCCTCGACTACTTCCCGGACGACTACGTCACCTTCGTGGACGAGTCGCACATCACGTTGCCCCAGGTACAGGGCATGTACAAGGGCGACCGCTCGCGCAAGACGACGCTCGTGGAATTCGGCTTCCGGCTTCCGAGCGCCCTGGACAACCGGCCCCTCATGTGGGAGGAGTTCTTGCTCAAGACGAACCAGCTCGTCTTCGTCTCGGCGACGCCGGGGCCGTACGAGCTGGAGCACTCGGGGCAGATAGCCGAGCAGATCATACGCCCCACCGGCCTCGTCGACCCCGAGGTCGAGGTCAGGCCCACGAAGAACCAGATAGACGACCTCTTGAACGAGGTAGCGAAACGCACCGAGCGCGACGAGCGGGTCCTAGTGACCACGCTGACCATCAAGATGGCTGAGGACCTGACGGACTACCTCCTGGAGAACGGCGTCAAGGCACGCTACATGCACTCTAATATAGAGACACTGGACCGCATCCAGATCATCCGTGGTTTGCGTACCGGCGAGTTCGACGTGCTGGTCGGCATAAACCTTCTTCGCGAGGGCCTCGACCTTCCCGAAGTCTCCCTAGTCGCCATCCTTGATGCCGACAAGGAGGGCTTCTTGCGCGGCGAGAGGGCATTGATACAGACCATAGGCCGCGCCGCCCGCAACGTATATGGCCGAGTCATTATGTACGCTGACAAGGAGACGGAGGCGATGCGGGCAGCCATAGGGGAAACAAACCGGCGCCGTGAGATCCAGATGGCCTACAACGAGCGCAACGATATCACCCCGGCCACGATCAAGAAGGGTGTCTCCGACATCCTTATCGCTGCCGAAGCAAAAGGTCTCTACAGGACGGACAAGAGAGCGGTGCGCGAGGCTCCGCGCGATCCAGAGGAGCTGCAAAACCTCATCGCCGACCTTCAGGCAGAGATGCTTGCCGCCGCCGAGGAGCTAAAGTTCGAGTACGCGGCGAAGCTCAGGGACGAGATCAAGGACCTGGAGAGGCAGCTACAGGAGGTGGCCTCGTAGGGCTGGTAGCCTTCAGTAGAGTGCGAACGCCGTGGACTGGGTGTGCGCAGAATAGCAGAACTTGAGGTGATGCTTGGGGCTAAAAGGCCTTGGCGCAAGTCCCGCGCGTCCTCACCTTCACCGCCCACGCGCCCGTCGAGGATATCGCGGGTGTGACCCTGGCCGGCGCCGACGGCTACCTGCACAAGGGCATCTCAGGCGAGGAACTCCTCGACGCCGTCGAGCGCACCCGCGCCGGCGGGCGCGTCTGGCTCCTGCCTGCGGGCAACGAGAAAGAGTCGCGGCTCGCCTGGAGAAGACCTCTGACGAGGCCGGGCTCACCCCCAAAGACAAGGAGGTCTTCGCCCTCGTCCTCAGGCGGCGCGTACCAAGCCGAGATCGCCGAAGTGCTTTGCGTAAGCCTCTACGCCGGCCGTAAAGAACCACGTATCCAGTATACTGCGCAAGCTCAGCCTCGTGAGCCGACGCGAGATCTCCTAAGCTCGCTTTCGCCATGCTTTGTGCGGCGCTGACCAGGTAAACGTAGGGGCCGGAAGGCAAGCCGCAGCCCCGAAACGCTTCCGATCTATGGGCTCCCGGCCCATTAGTCCTTTTATCGAAAGGCGCATCTTTGGCCTTGCGTACAAGGCATTCGTGCCGCCCTCGTGCCTAAGATGTGGCCGTAAGGCACTATCGGGGCTCTCGTGCTCCCTACACGCAAGAGAGGAGACGCAAGGTGGTATGGGATTGGCTGACGTGGCGGCGTTTTGGCGACGTAAGGGAGATCTTGGAGGAGAAGGGTTGGGAGTTCAGGGCCGTTGGACACCACGACAGGGTTGTGCCCCTTCTCGCGGAGTCCGGAGACCACTGCATATCACTGCATATTGTTCTTCGAGACGAACCCTCTGACGGGAGAGTGCTGGTTCGAGCTCCGGGATAAGGCTCGGTGCAGGGTGTTGTTTGTGCAAGGCTAGCGGAACGTGCCGACCCCGGAGCGGGCCGCGAAGCTGCTAGCCGACTACGGGGCTCCTTTAGGCGAGATAAGGGCCCCTCGCGAGCTGCCGTTGTACAGCTTGCCGGTGGCGCCCGTAGTGCCCATGACGAAGGCCGGGTAAACGGACGGGGCTCTCCGGTGCCCCGACCATCGAAAGAGAGCTCGGCAGGTTTCTCGGGATTCTCCGTCCGCCGCTCATCGTATATATTAGGTTGCGAGCGGGCCGGAGGCCGCAGCGGGCCGGATTTGGAGACGGATGATCCTTAAAGAGCTGTTCAACAACCTCACAGAGAAGCACGGCGGACACCGTCTTGCGCTGGGGGACTCGGGGCGTTCCGTCGAGGGACTGGCGTTGGACGAAGATGCAGAGGGTTGGCTCGGGCCCGACGAGGTGGTTGTGACCGGCCGCAAAAGGCTCGATGCTCGGTTCCTCGCCGCCGTCTCCGAAGGAGGCGCGCCCGCAGTCCTCTGGCGCGCGGAGGGCGAGCCTTCGGAGCAGACGGTGAAGAACGCCGAAGAGCTCGGTTTAGGTCTTCTCGCCATCTCGCCAAGCGTGCCACTGCGCGAGCTCTTCTCGCTCTTCGCGCGAGACGCCGAGGGAGAAGCGCTCTTGCGATACTCTCACGGGGCGGCGCGGGCCCTGCTCGAGAGCGTCGGCGGCGAGGCATCTGTGGCGAAGCTGGCCGGGCGGGTCGCCGACCTCTTGGGACGCTCCGTGGTGGTCGAAGACCCAGTCGGACGTCTCATCGCCAGCGGCGACCCGGTGGGCGCGAAAGACGGCGGTGGATCGCAAGCCCTAATCTCCGTCCTCCAAGCGCACGAGCTGCGGGCCTCGAAGGGCTCCGGCGTCGAGGAGACCCGGCGCGAACGTCGCGACCGCTATGCCCGCCTGCCGGACGGCTTCCTCTCGGTGCCCGTCGAGCGGTGGCGGGTCGAGAAGATGGAGCTTTTCTGGACCCCCATCGGCGCCGGCGCGCCAGCGGGCTACCTCTGGATAGACCTCGCGGGTAGCCCTTTGCGTCCCGAGGACGTGGTCATCCTGTACTGGGCCGCGCGCTCTCTGGAGGCCGAGCTCGGCAAGGAGCGGGTACGCCTCGAGACGGAACTGGGCGTTCGAGGGGACTTCGTGGACGACGTCGTGAACAGCCACCACGGTTCGGTCGACCTCCTGCTCCAGCGCGCCCGGTACCTCGGCGCCGACCTTTCTTCGGGTGCCCTCTCGGTCATCGTGGACATAGACAACTTCGCCGGATACCTCAGCCGCCGGAAACTGAAGGAGTCGGCGATCCAGGAGCTCAAAAGGCGCCTGACCGACGCGGTTCGACTCCAGGCCCGCACCCTGTTCTCGAACTTCCTGCTCGGTCCACGCTCGGACAACGTTATCCTGTTCCTGGGCGTGTCCCCCGATGCCATGCCGGAAGAGCTCCCGGAGAAGGCCCTGAGCCTCGCCTCCCGTGTCCAGCGTTACGTCAAAGGCCTCTTGCCGGACCTCACGGTCTCGGTCGGCGTCGGGCGGTTCAAGGAGGACCCGGCTACGCTTTCCGAGGCGTATTCGGAGGCCGAGGTGGCCTTGGAGATCGGGCACCGCATACACGGCCCCTCCTCCGTCTCGACCTTCGAGCGGACGGGCACCTACAAGCTTCTTTTCCGTGTCTTGCAGGAGGAGCCCGAGGAGCTTGAGTCCTTCTACGCGGAGACCCTGGCGCCCGTGGTCTCCTATGACTCCCGCTACGGCACGGAGCTCATCTCCACCTTGACGACCTACCTCGGCAACGATGCCTCTACCGCCAGGACCGCCTCGGACCTCTTCGCCCACCGCCACACCATCCGCTACCGCCTCGACCGCGTCAAGGAGCTCACCCGCCTCGACGTGGACAAGAGCGAGGACCGCGAACGCCTCACCTTAGGCATAAAGGCCATGCAGCTCCTAGGGCGCGCCCCCAAGAAGCCCCCGAGCTTCACCGACCGCTGAGGAGATCTCTCCCGTACTACCGGGACAACCCAGCGACCCTCTCCGGACCCGATGTTTGTACATCGGGCCAATGAACCCGCCCGGGGGCCGGACGTAGACTATAAACGACTCGTATATACCCGGTTTGAGAAGGAGGGTTCTCTTGCGGAGGTTTGTTCTATTGGCGATGATGGTGCTGCTGCTGGTCGCGGCGGTGCCGGTGGCGGCGTTTGCTCAGGAGACGCCGGTGACGCAGGGGGTAGAGACGCTCGAGGACGTGGCACTCGCCGTGGACACTATGTGGGTGATCGTGGCGGCGATGCTGGTGCTCTTCATGCAAGCGGGCTTCGCGATGCTCGAGGTCGGCTTCTCCCGGATGAAGAACGTCGGGAGCGTGGTGGCGAAGATCCTCGCCATGATGGGCATAGGGTTCGTCGCGTACTGGGCGGCAGGCTTCGCATTCGCCTTCTCCGAGGGCGGGGGGCTCCAATCCATCATTGGGACCCAGGGCTTCTTCCTGACCGGGACGGAGGACGCCTACGCCGGGCTCGCCTGGACAGCAGTGCCGCTCTCGGCCAAGTTCCTTTTCCAGGTAGCCTTCGCGCTCGTCTCTTTAGCCATCGTCTGGGGGACGATGCTCGAGCGGACCAAGTTCGCGGTTTATCTGATCTTCGCCCTCGTCTTCGCCGGTCTCATCTACCCGACGGTGGGACATTGGATCTGGGGCGGCGGTTGGCTCAGCACCCTGGGGATGCAGGACTTCGCCGGCTCGACGGTAGTTCACCTCTCCGGGGCGATGGCAGCTTTGGCGGGCACGCTTCTCCTGGGGCCCAGGATCGGCAAGTACGACGACGCGGGCAACCCGCGGACCATCCCTGGTCACAACATGCCGCTCGCCGTCTTGGGCGTCATAATCCTCTGGATCGGCTGGTGGGGCTTCAACCCCGGCTCGACGATGTCCGCCGTGGGCGCCTCCTTCGCCGACATAGCGCTCACCACCAACCTCGCGGCGGGCGCGGGCGTTCTCGGAGCGATGGCCATAAGCTACGCCTACCGGCGCAACCTCGATGTCGGGATGATGGGCAACGGCGCTATCGCGGCCCTCGTCGCCATCACCGCTGCCTGCGCCTTCGTGGCCCCCTGGGCCGCAATAGTCATAGGCTTCGTGGCCGGCGTGATCATGTACCTCACCCTCGTCATGGTGGACAGGATCGGGGTAGACGATCCTTTAGGCGCCATCGCGGCCCACGGGATAGGCGGCATCTGGGGCACGCTCTCGACCGGTCTCTTCGCCACCCCTGCGCTGGTGGAGTCGACCGCAATCGGCAGCCCAGGACTCTTCTATGGCGGCGGTTTCGGCCAGCTTGGCGTGCAGGCCCTGGGCATCTTGACCTGCGGTGGGTTCGTCTTCATAACCTCTTATGTGGTCTTCGCGCTCTTGAAGGCGATCATCGGCCTCAGGGTTAAGCCCGAGGAGGAGCTGAACGGCCTCGACATCTCCGAGCACGGCTTCTTCGGTTACGGCGAGCAGCTCATCGCTACCGATCAACAGAACGGCAACGGTAGGAGTATAGCGGAGGGACCGACCCTCAAAGGAACGTCCTCCTAGAGAAGAACTGACACAAGATCCCAGCCTTGCTGGCTCGCTTCGGCCGGGCGCCCCTCACCGAGCCCCGGAGGTTAACCTCCGGGGCTTCCGGCGGCCTGTACAATACGGACCTTCGAGAGACTAGAAAGCAGGCATGGAAGAGAGACCCATAGCGCAAGGCACCGGGACCAACGTCGTGGTCAACGTCTATCCCGACCGGTTGGAGCTCAGGAGCGGGTGGCAGAACGAGAACATCACCTCGTTGGGGCTCAAGCAGGTCGTGGGCGTCTCCGTCCGGGGACTCGTCAACAGCACCCTCATGGTCGAGCTCAACGACGGACGCTGCCTCAACATCGGGCGCATGGCACCCCCCGACGCCCGCAAGATCAAGGCCGCGATCGAAAGCCAGAAAGAGAAGGCCAGCCTCTACGAGTAGCCGTGAGGGAATGCGGAAGAAGATCCCGAACGAGCCTCACCGCGCTACCCGCGCGAGGGGCTGCGCGGGCGGAGATCCGTGCGCTCGGATGGTAAAATCCAAAAAACGCTAATCGAGCACTTGGCCTCCCCAGAGGGGGCCGTATACTTTTTCGAGAGCAACCTACGGAGGAGTGAGATCGCCGAGAACCAGATCGTCGTCCGCGGGGCGCGCGAGCACAACCTGAAGGACGTAACCGTCTCCCTGCCGCGCGACGTGATGGTAGTCGTGACCGGCCTCTCCGGGAGCGGCAAATCTTCTTTGGCCTTCGACACCATCTACGCCGAAGGCCAGAGGCGCTACGTCGAGAGCCTCTCGGCCTACGCGCGGCAGTTCCTCGGGCAGATGGACAAGCCCGATGTTGACCACATAGACGGCCTCTCGCCGGCGGTATCTATAGACCAGAAGTCCACGTCCAACAACCCCCGCTCGACGGTCGCCACCGTAACGGAGATCTACGATTACCTGAGGCTCTTGTACGCCCGCGCCGGGCGTCCGCACTGCCACGTCTGCGGCTTCCCCGTGTCCTCCTCGACCCCGCAACAGATGGTCGAGAAGGTCTTGGAGCTCCCGGAGAAGACCCGCTTCATGGTCATGGCCCCCGTGGTCCGGGGCCGCAAGGGCGAGTACGGGAAGCTCTTCAACGACCTGACCGAGCAGGGCTACGCTCGCGTGAGGGTGGACGGCGAGCTCTACGAGCTGCCGGTCGAGCTGAACTTGGACAGGAACTACAGGCACGATGTCGAGGTCGTGGTAGACAGACTCGTGGTGCGCGAGGGTATAGAGCGCAGGCTCACCGACTCCGTCGAGACGGCCCTTTCTCTGGCCGAGGGCTTGGTGCAGATCGAGACGGTCGAGAGGGACGGCGGCGCGGGAGAGTCTATGCTCTTCAGCGAGAGCTTTACGTGCACGAACTGCGGGGCCTCGATCGCGGAGATACAGCCGAGGACGTTCTCGTTCAACAGCCCGCACGGGGCATGTTCACGCTGCGACGGTTTGGGGAGCCGGCTGGAGATAGACCCGGGCCTCGTAGTCCCGAACGGGGATCTGAGCGTGAACGAGGGAGCTGTTGTCCCGTGGGCCAACTCCCAGACCGAGTACCACGGGAGCGTTTTCCAAGGGCTCGCCGAGAAGTACGGGATAGACCTCGACGCGCCGTGGCGCGACCTCCCAGAGGAGCACAAGAAGCTCATCCTCTTCGGGACTGAAGGGGAGAGGATCTACGTCTCCTACCGCAACCGCTACGGGCGCCGGCGGCAGTACATGAGTCAATTCGACGGGGTGGTCGGTAACCTGGAGCGCCGCTACGCTGAGACTGACTCCGAGTACCGGCGAGAGAAGATCGAGGAGTTCATGAGCCATGTCCCCTGCCCGAAGTGCAAGGGAGCACGCTTGAGGCCCGAGGCTCTGGCGGTAACGGTCGGGGAGAAGAACGTCCACGACTTCACGGAGTTGAGCGTCACCGACGCGCAGCGCTTCTTCGACGGTGTCGAGTTCACGCCGCGGGAGTGGCTCATCGCCGAGCGCGTCGTTAAGGAGATAAGGGAACGCCTGGGCTTCCTCGTGGACGTGGGCCTTGGCTACCTCACGCTGAGCCGTTCAGCTGGAACCCTCTCGGGCGGGGAGGCACAGCGCATCCGGCTCGCCAGCCAGGTCGGGAGCGGGTTGGTGGGCGTTTTGTACGTCTTGGACGAGCCATCGATAGGGCTGCACCAGCGCGACAACCGACGTCTTCTGGCGACGCTCACCAAGCTCAGGGATCTCGGTAACACACTCATAGTCGTCGAGCACGACGAGGAGACCATCCGTTCGGCGGATCACATAGTGGACGTGGGGCCGGGGGCGGGAGTGCGCGGTGGTGAGATCGTGGCGCAGGGGAGCGTAGCGGACATCGAGGACGAGGAGCACTCCGTGACGGGCGATTTCCTCGCCAGGCGTCGGAGGATCGAGCCGCCCGAGGAGCGACGCGAGCCGACGGGCGCCGTCGCGGTACTCGGGGCGAGCGAGCACAACCTAAAGAGAGTGGACGTGGAGTTCCCGTTGGGCGTCTTTACGTGCGTGACGGGCGTCTCGGGCTCGGGGAAGAGCACTTTGGTTAACGAGATCCTCTACAAAGCCCTGGCCAACGCCGTGAGCCGCGGTAAGCACCGTCCGGGTCGGCACGCAGGCCTACGGGGTGCCGAGGACGTGGACAAAGTCATAGATATTGACCAAAGCCCTATCGGGCGCACCCCGCGCTCCAACCCCGCGACCTACACTAAGGTCTTCGACCATATAAGGCAGCTCTTCGCTTCGACACCGGAGGCGAAGATAAGGGGTTATAAGCCGGGACGGTTCTCCTTCAACGTCAAGGGTGGTAGGTGCGAGGCCTGTCGGGGGGATGGCCAGATCCGGATAGAGATGCATTTCCTCCCCGACGTCTACGTCCCTTGCGAGGTCTGCAAGGGACGCCGCTACAATGCCGAAACCCTGCGCGTAACCTACAAGGGAAAGAGTATCTCAGACGTCCTCGATATGACAGTGGAGGAGGCTTGTGAGTTCTTCGCGCCCGTCCCTGCCATAGCGCGTCGCATGAGTACATTGCGCGACGTCGGCCTCGGCTACATCCGGCTCGGCCAGCCTGCTACCACCCTCTCCGGCGGCGAGGCCCAGAGGGTAAAGC
>JALZFJ010000246.1 GCA_030867425.1 Actinomycetota bacterium
CCCCCGACGATCTGGTACGGCACCCCCTCCCGCACCAACACGTCTTCCAAGGTACGGCTCTGCGCGTTCGTCCGGTAAAAGACCGCGGCCTCCCTCAAAGAAGCCCCCGCATCCGCGAGCCTCCGTATCTCCGAGACCACGAACCGCGCCTCCGCGTAGTCGTCGGCGGCAGTAAAGACCCTGATGCGCTCGCCCTCCTCCCCGGCCGTCCACAGCTCCTTCGCCTTGCGCGAGGCGTTGTTCGCCACCACCGCGTTCGCCGCGTTCAGGATCGTCTGCGTGGAGCGGTAGTTTTGCTCCAACTTGACGACCTTAGCCTCCGGGTAGTCCTGCTCGAAGTCTAGGATGTTCTGGATATCCGCCATTCTCCAACTGTAGATGCTCTGATCGTCGTCACCAACGACACAAAGATTGCGGTGTGCGGCGGCCAGGGTATTCACGAGCCGGTACTGGGCGTGGTTGGTGTCCTGGTACTCGTCCACGTGGATGTATTTGAAGCGGCGCTGGTAGCGCTCGCGGATCTCCGGGAAGATCTCGAGGAGGGCGACGGTCTGCATTATGAGGTCGTCGAAGTCCATCGCGTTGTTCTCGTAGAGACGCTTCTGGTAGAGGTCGTAGACCTCGGCGACGTTCTCGGCCATGTAGCCCTCGGTCTGCCTGAGGTAGTCGCTAGGGTCCAGGAGGAGGTTCTTGGCGGCAGAGATCTGGGCGTGAAAAGACCTGGGGTTAAACCTCTTGGGGTCCTTGCCGAGCTCCACGATGCAGCGCCTGACGAGCCTGACCTGATCCGCCCCATCGTAGATGGTGAATTCTCGGCGGTACCCGAGCTTCTCGGCGTGGACCCTCAAGATGCGAGCGCAGAAAGCATGAAATGTCGAGACCCACATCTTTCTCGACTCTGGCCCCACCAGGAGTGCCACCCGGTCCTTCATCTCGTTGGCGGCCTTGTTGGTGAAGGTTATGGCGAGTACCTCGTCGGGAGAGGCGAACCCCCGATCCAGGAGGTAAGAGATCCTGTGCGTCAACACGCGCGTCTTCCCGCTGCCGGCCCCGGCGAGGATGAGTAGCGGCCCTTCGGTGTGCGTGACAGCGTCGAGCTGTGCCGGGTTTAGCTGAATGGGGAGCACGAAGAAGAGTATAGCAGCCGGGTGCCCGAACCCACCCCTGGATGGAGACATCTGTCGAGGGGTATTGCGACGAGCGCCGTCGCACGAGAGACTGTGCGGGCTCCTTCTACGCTTGAAGAAGTGCCGAAGAACCGGCAAAGAAAGGAGAGTCGTATGACGAACGGTAAGCCCGTGGCCCTTTGGGCGGTGCCGCGCTCTATCTCGACGGCCTTCGAGCGCGTCTTCGTCGAGCGGGGCGACTTCAAGGTCTTCCACGAGCCCTTCAGTGCCTCCTACTACTACAGTGAGGAGCGCCAGAGCGACCGTTACGCGGACCAGGAGCCGAAGGCTGAGTACAACCCCGAGAACGTCCTAAGGAGAATGCTCGAGTATAAAGAGAAGCCAGTGTACTTCAAGGACATGGCCCTCCATACAAAGGGCTATATGACCCCAGAGTTTGTCTCGAATTTCACGAACACGTTCATCATCCGCAATCCTATCCCCGTCATCGCCTCGCTCAACAGGTTCTGGCCAGATTTCACCCTCGAAGAGACCGGCTATGAGCTGCAACACGGGTTGTATCGCCTCGCGGTGGAGAGCGGGGAAGAACCGGCTATCGTGGAAGCCTCGGACCTAACCCAGAACCCGGAGGGGATCGTAGCCGCCTACTGCGAGAAGATTGGCGTGCCCTTTATCCCCGAGGCCCTCTCCTGGGAGGCGCGCAAAATCCCGGACTGGGAGATGTGGGCGGAGTGGCACACCGAGGCGGAGGACAGCACGGGCATCAAGAGGGAACCGCTCGAAGATGACCAGGAGCTCCCGGAGGGCCTGGAAGAGGTCTACGAACGCTGCCGGCCGTTCTACGAGGAGCTCTACGAAAAGCGGCTACGGCCTGCGGAAGTTTAGCCGGTCAGCGTACCCGGAGCGGTGCTACGGAGCAGCGGGCTCGGTCCGGTCTGACTGGTGGTCACGGCGAGCACGAAGCCACAAGACGGTGCAGGCTGCTGCCGCCAACTCCGCTGCCTTGGTGACCAACCCCACTAGATCGACGGTGGAGGCCGTCTCTGAGCCAGGCAGGGGCACGAGCAGGAAGACCGCCCAGAACGCCACCAGTGTGAGCGAAAGCGTTGCTCCGCTCGGGTACGCCAGGCGTGAGGGTCACGCCAAAATGGCGGCGACAATCGCAGCGACCACTCCTGCAGCATAGAATGAAGCCACCTGAATAGCCGCCTCCTCGAGATGTACCGGAGCAAGGCCGACGTGGAGGACAGCACCGAGGGTGAGGCCACTGACCGCTGTCGCTCTCCAGAAGGACGGGAAGAAGACGGATCTGGCGAGTCCTCCGCTAACAGGTCCGGCCCACGTCCCCTAGCCTAGAAGCACCTAATCTTTCGCTGAGATCTCTTTAATCGGGAGCTTCTCCGAGAGCGGGAGACGGACGGTAAACGTGGAGCCCTCACCCGGGACGCTCTCGACCTCGATGCGCCCCTCCAGGGCTTCGATGGTCTCCTGGGCTATAGAGAGTCCAAGCCCGGAGCCCTCGCCCGTGCGGGAGCTTTCGGCCCGGTAGAAGCGTTCGAAGACGTGGGGCAAGGCGTCTTCGGCGATCCCGGTGCCCTCATCGGCGACACGGAGGACGGCCTCCTGGCCCTCGCGATCTACTGAGACCAGGATCTTCTTCTCGGGGGGCGTGTGCTTTACGGCGTTGGAGAGCAGGTTCGAAACCACTCGCCTTAGGGCCTCTCGCTCGGCGAGCACCGGGGCTATCGGGTTGGGGGCCGCGAGCTCGATCCGGCGGCCCGGGTAGTTGCCGATGACTTCGTGAGCCAGCGCGACCAGATCCACAGGCTTCGCTGGCACCCCCCGCTGGGCGTCGAGGCGCGCCAGGACGAGCAGGTCCTCCACCAGACGGGCCATCCGGCCGCTCTCCTCCCTCATTGCCCTGAGAGCCCGGCGACGGATCGTGGGGTCCTTATCTCCGCTCTCGTCCAACACGTCTAGGTAGCCGAGGACGGAGGTTAAAGGAGTACGGAGCTCGTGGGAAGCGTCCGCCACGAAGCGTCTGAAGGTCTCTTTCGACTCGCGCTCGGCCCCGAAGAGTCTCTCTAGGCTCTCGGCCATCGCATCGAACGAGCCCGCCACCTCCCCGACCTCGTCACGCCGGCTCTTGAGCTCCGGCAGGTTTACCCGGCTCCCCAACCTTCCCTGTCGAAGCTCCCCGGCGACGGCACTCACGCTCTTGAGCGGCTTCAGAGCCCGCCCCGCAAGCTTCGGCCCGAAGCCCACCATCAGCGCGAGGGCTCCCGCTACCGCGACCACCTCGATCAGCAAGAGCCTCTGGAGGAGAGGGTCCCACGCGGGGAGCACCGTGTAGACCTCGCCGGTCACGCCAGGGAGTTCCTCGGATTCGAAGGTCGTTGCGAGGTAACGTCCGTCCTGCCGGACCTCGGGGTAGACGGCATCGGAAGGGGCTACTTCGGGAGGATCTTCGACATCGGATGTCGAAGCACGTACGTTGCCGTTGGGGCCCCTTATCACTACCTGGACGTCCGGCCGCCGGACTTCCCCGATCGCCCAGACCGTCCGAACGTCCTTTTGCCGTATGTCTCCGACCGCCGACTTGGGGGAGCCGGTCTCTTCCAGGATCTGGCTGGCGGAAGCAGCCGTGTCTCCGACGTCCTCCCGCTGGATGGCTAGGAGCGAGGCTCTGACGCTCAGGTATAGGACAGACGCGAGGATGATGAGGATCACCGCAGCCATCCCCCCGTACCAGAACGTCAACCGCCAGCGGAGCGTCCGCATCTCGTTACCTACCCCAACCGGTACCCAGAGCCGCGGACGGTTTGGATCAGGTCGGGCTCGTCCGGGACGTTGAGCTTCCGCCGGAGGTAAGAGACGTAGGCCTCTACGACGTTGGAGTCACCCGCGTAGTCATATCCCCAGACGGCCTCCAGAAGCTGGTTCTTGGAGAGAACTTGACGGGGGTGCTCCATAAAGTAGCGCAATAGGGCAAACTCTCGGGCCGTGAGGTCTATCAGGTGCCCGCTTCGGCGCACCTCCCGGGTGGCCTGATCCAGCTCGAGGTCCGCGTGGCGCAGAACCCGGCCCGGAGGGGCCCCGCTCCGTCGTAGGAGGGCGACCACCCGGGCCGCCAGCTCTTCGAAGGCGAAGGGCTTTACCAGGTAGTCGTCGGCCCCCAGGTTGAGGCCGTCAACCCTATCCTCCACTTCGTCTCGGGCGCTCAGGATCAGGATCGGGACGTCGCTCTTCGCCCGCGTCCTCCGGCAAACCTCGAGCCCGGAGAGCCCCGGGAGCATGAGGTCCAATACCACCACGTCCGGCCGGAACCTTTCCAGGTCCTTCAAAGCAGCCGGGCCGTCCAGTGCCCCTTTTACCTCCATTCCCCGGCCCTCCAAGCCCATGATGACGAAGTCAACGATGTGCTGCTCGTCGTCCACCACCAGCACCCGGGGCCGTCGACCCTCCATAAGGCCGATTGTAACCGACAGGTGCCGTCGCGACAGGATCCGAGCCGCCGATGGCTCTCCCAGAGTGCTCCACGCTTAGAGAAATAATCGAAGGCGAAGATCCAAGGTCAACGGTACCCATGCCCGCGACTAGTTTCGCCAGAGCCGGTGCACCCGTACCCCGACCTCCCGCTCGCCCGACGGAACGAGGCAACCGTCCGTTGCGGAGCGAAAGCCCCCCTCCCGCATCTTCTCCAGAAAAGTAGGGGCGTCCTTACGGCGGGGATCAGCCAGTAGGACCTCGCCGTCGGGGACGAGGAGGGTGGGCATCAGGGTCGCTAAAGCTGGGACGTTCCTTGATTCGTAGAGCACGTCGGCGGCGAGGACGAGGTCGAAGGGACCCAATTCCCCCGTCTCGGGGGCATGCCAGTCGAGGAGCCGCGTCTCGGGCTCTAAGCTCAGGTTTACGCGGGCGTTGTAGCGGACGAAGTCAAGAGCGACCGCATAGTAATCGGTGGCAGTGACGTCGGCGCCACGGGCCAGAGCGACGATGCTCGGGAGCCCGACGCCGCAACCGAACTCAACAACGCTCCGGTCCGCGAGATCCTCTTTCGAGACGTACTGTGCCAAAGCCACGGCGCTCGGCCAGAGCTCGGCCCAATAGGGGAGCCGCTCGTCACGGTCGAAGTCTTCTTCGTCGATCAGGGCGTCCGCCACCGTCGGATGCGTTACGCGGTAGGTCGCGCCACCGAGTTCGACGGGGGTTTCGGCCAGCCCGGTGCGGTCCCGAAGGTGCGTTCGGAGACGTGTTAAGAGGTCTTGCGCTCTTTTACCGGTGGTTTCGTCTATCTGGTGTAGGAGGGCTCGGCTTGAGCCTCGGCACCCGCCGTGTGTTCGGCGCCACCCTCGCGTTCTTCGGCGGCTATCTGGGCGATGGTATAGCGGCCGAAGACACCTTCGAGAGCGGTGCGGGCCTCGTCCCAGACCTTGCTCGTCGCGCAAAGAGGCGCGTCGGCTATGTAACACTGTCCGCCGGCCGAGCAGCGTGCCGGGCGCACCTCGCCGTCCAGGATCTCGACCACGTCGAGGACGGTTATCTCCTCGGGGGGCACGGCGAAGCAGAACCCGCCGTGTGCCCCACGGCGGCTCTCCAGGATCCCCGCCCGCCGGAGGTCGCCGAAGATCTGCTCCAGGAACCTCTCAGGGATGTGCTGCCTGCGCGCGACCTCGTACACCCCCAAAGGCGAACCGCATTCGTCAAGTGCCAGCGCCATGAGCGCTCGCACCGCGTACTTGCTTTTCTGCGTGAGCCTCAAACTGCCTACCCCAAAACAAACCCACGTGCAGGAACCATTCCTACTACGCTCCGATTGTATCAGATAACTACCAGCGGAGGGCCGAGACCGGACCTGCGGCTAGCTTTCGTCGGCATCGAGGTTGTGGTCCAGGTACTGGCGGATGATGCTCTCCATGCGCTCGCCGGTGATGAGGAAGCTTTCCTTACCTCTTCTCTTTCTCGTCACCACCCTGTCAGGCACCAGTCATGACTACGGCCAGGGACTGGAGAAGCGCTCCTATCAGTCACCTCAACCGCGCTGCTTTACTCGCCCCATCCTTTCCTTTCTGGTTCGCGCGCCGGACGGCCCCAGGTTCGCAGACAGCCCCGGCGCCTTCGACGCAATACTTTCAAGGCGGGGGACTATAGGCGATAGTTTTGTGCCTATGGTTTCACTCGCGTAAATGAGGGTTTGTGTTTCTGTTGCACTTTCTGGTCACCTTCGTTAAAGCAGGGCTCAGGTAGGACTGGTAGATCATGCCGGTACGTGAAGCCGCCAAGAGCAAGAAGTTGGGCACGATAAACGCCAGGAACAGAAGGTGCTGGCGCCGCACGTGGCGCCTCTTTATGCCGCCGTCCTCTCTTATGCCGCTGTCCTCTCGCTTATCTTTGCCCAGGCGCACGCCGGACATGCTAGCAGTAGGCGTGCCCCGTTGGGTTAAAAGAAAGGAAACTCGGGGTCAAATCAAGGTGTACCTGGAGGCCACTCGGACGCGGAGCGGCGAGGGGATTCTACGTCTCGCTCACTCCCACTCGATGGTGCCCGGCGGCTTGCTGGTTATGTCCAGGGTCACCCGGTTCACGCCGGGGACCTCGTTTATGAGCCGGTTACTGATGCGCTCCAGGAGGTCGTAGGGTAATCGTGCCCAGTCGGCGGTCATGGCATCGTCCGAGGTGACGGCCCGTATGACGATAGGGTACTCGTAGGTCCTGGCGTCGCCCATGACGCCCACGGAGTGTATCGTCGGCAGCACGGCAAAGCTCTGCCAGAGCTGCTGGTAGAAGCCCGCGTTCCGGATCTCGTCCTGCAGCACGAAGTCGGCCTTGCGCAGGATCTCCAACCGCTCGGCCGTGACGTCACCGATGACCCTGATGGCTAGCCCCGGTCCCGGGAACGGTTGGCGCCACGCCATCCTCTCGGGCATCCCGAGCTCGGCCGCCACGACGCGAACCTCGTCTTTGAAGAGGTTGCGAAGAGGTTCGACGAGGTCTAGATCCATCACCTCCGGCAAGCCTCCCACGTTGTGGTGGCTCTTGATGCGGGCAGCGTCGCGGGTGCCGCTCTCGATCACGTCCGAGTAGAGGGTGCCTTGCACGAGGAATTTCGCGTTCTCCGCTATCTTGCCCGCCTCCTCCTCAAAGGTGCGGATGAACTCTTCGCCGATCAGCTTGCGCTTCGCCTCCGGGTTGGTAACACCCGAGAGCTTGTTCAGGAAGCGCTCCTGGGCTTCGACGTGGACCAGGGGCACGTCCGAGTGCTTCCCAAACGCCTCGACGACCTGCTCGGCCTCGTTTTGTCTCAGGAGCCCGTGGTCCACGAAGACGCAAGTCAGGTTATCGCCTATTGCCCTGTGGACCAGCATCGCCGCCGTCGCAGAGTCCACGCCTCCCGACAGACCGCAGATCGCTTTGGCGTCCCCGACCTGCTCCCTTATCTTTTCGACCGCGTCGGTGATGATGTTGACCGGCGTCCAGTTCGGCGCGCAACCGCAGACCTCGAAGAGGAAGTTCTTGAGCATCTCCATCCCGTACTCGGTGTGCCTCACCTCCGGGTGGAACTGCACCCCGAAGTAGCCCTTCTCCGGCTCCTCGAAGGCGATGATCGGGACGGAAGGAGTCTCGGCTGTAACCGTAAAGCCCTCCGGGGGTGCGAAGACGGCGTCGCCGTGGCTCGTCCACGCCACCTGCTCCTCGGGGGTGCCCGCGAAGAGCAGCCCGTGTTCCTTGATTCGCAGATCCGAGCGGCCGTATTCCCTAATCTGCGTGGCCCCGACCTTTCCGCCCAAAGAAAGCGCCATGAGCTGCATCCCGTAGCAGATGCCTAAAGACGGTACGCCGAGATCGAAGAGCCTCTCGTCTACTTGAGGGGCCCTTTCCCCGTAGACGCTGTTCGGCCCGCCGGAGAGGATGATGCCCTTCGGCTCGCGGGCCAGGATCTCTTCAACGGACGTATCGTAGGGGATGAGCTCTGAGTAGACGCGGGCCTCGCGGATGCGCCGGGCGATGAGCTGCGCGTACTGTCCGCCGAAATCGAGGACGACGATCAAGGGCGCTATCCCATCCCGGAGGAGCCTTGGCCGACGCCCTGGGAGCGCTGCTCGAGCTTGCCCTCCGTGGCGAGCGACGGGGCGTACACGACCTCAGCTTTCTGGAACTCCTTAATGTTCTGGTAGCCGGTGGTCGCCATGCTGGTTCTCAAGGCTCCCATGAGGTTCCGGGTCCCGTCGTTTTCGTGGGCGGGGCCGACCAGTATCTCTTCTAAGGTCCCGACGGTCTTTGTTTGTATGCGCGTGCCCCGAGGGAGTGTCGGGTGGAAGGTCGCCATTCCCCACGAGTAGCCTCGTCCAGGGGCTTCTTCGGCCTTGGCGAAAGCGCTTCCGAGCATCACGGCGTCGGCCCCGCAGGCCACGGCCTTGGCGATGTCCCCACCGGTGCGCATCCCGCCGTCAGCTATAACGTTGACGTACTCGCCCGTCTCCAGATAGTGGCGCATCCGTGCTGCCGCGGCATCGGCGATGGCGGTCGCCTGCGGGACCCCGGTACCGAGGACCCCGCGCGTGGTGCATATGCGGCCCGGACCCACTCCGACGAGAACGCCCACCGCCCCGGTGCGCATGAGGTGCAGAGCGGTCGAGTAGCTCGCGCAGCCGCCGACGATGACGGGCACGTTCAGGGACGGGACGAACTCCATGAGGTTGAGGGGTTCGGCGGTTTTGGAGACGTGCTCGGCGGAGACGACTGTGCCCTGAATCACGAGCACGTCGAGGCCGGCCTCTATGGCGGCCCGGTGGTAGCGCTCTACCCTTTGGGGGGTGAAGGAGGCGGCGGCAATCACGCCCTGATCCTTTACCTCCTGGATGCGGCGGAAGATCAGCTCCTCTTTCAGGGGCTCCGCGTAGATCTCTTGCATCACTCGCGTGGCCTTCGTCTCCGGGAGGCTCGCTATCTCCTCGAAGACGGACCCCGGGTCCTCGTAGCGCGTCTGGATACCTTCGAGGTTAAGGACGGCGAGGCCGCCCAAGCGCCCGACGATACCGGCTGTTTTGGGGTCTACGGCGGCGTCGATGGCGCTCGCCAAGCACGGGAGATCCAGGTGCAGATCCCCCAAAGACCAGGAGATGTCTATGTCCTGCGGGTCGCGGGTCCGGCGACTTGGGACGATGGCAATCTCATCGAGCCCGTACGCCCGCCGGCCCGTCTTGCCTTTGCCGATCTCAATATCCATGCGAAGTGAGGGCCACCTTTCTCGTCGCTCTCCAACCGGGTGCGCAAAAGCCCACAGGGCTTCCCCCTGTGGGCTTATTCAACGCTAATTATCTTTCAGATACCGCAACTCCGTGCTAGATTACACCCCCAACGCCCGTCTGGTCAAGACGGCCAGAAGACTCAGTGAACGTCTAGAGAGATATGACGCCTAGCAAAGCTAGCACTACTATGACTACGACCACCACTACTATAACCCGAAGATACCTTGGGGCACCCTACTCAACTCCTTTCGAAAAGCGCAAAACTTCGTAGAAGCTGTGCGAGGTTTAGAGTATCCGCTGGAGCAAAATGATCAATACGATGACTAGGATGACTACCACCAAAATGGTAACCAGCTGGTTGCCCCTCACGACATAACCTCCTTCTTTGCTTCCACGTTGCGACAATACGTACCCGTTCCCGGTCGCTCGAAACAAAATATCTTAAAAATTCTAAAACATAGGGCGGCGCCTGGAATGGCGCCGCCCCGAAAGATTCCTCTGGAAGGAACCTTACATCATGCCGCCCATGCCGCCGCCGGGCATCGCGGGGGCCTCCTCCTCGGGCTCGGCCACCACCACGTCGGTGGTGACGATGAGGCTGCCGATGGAGGCCGCGTTCTGCAACGCACTCCTCGTGACCATCGCAGGGTCTATGATCCCCGCAGAAACCAGGTCCTCATACTCGCCGCTCAGGGCGTTGAAGCCCACCGAATCGGCCTGCGAACGGACGTTGTTCACCACTATAGAGCCGTCGGCCCCGGCGTTTTCAGCGATCTGCCTTATCGGCTCCTCCAGGGCCCGGTGCACGATCCTGGCCCCGGTCTTCTCGTCCCCGTCCAGGGAGTCGAGCAGGTCGGCTACGGGCTCCTGGGCGTGCAAGAGCGCCACACCGCCGCCCGTCACGATTCCTTCTTCCAAAGCGGCGCGGGTTGCGCTCAAAGCGTCCTCCACCCGGTGCTTCTTCTCCTTGAGCTCTGTCTCGGTCGCGGCACCGACCTTGATGACGGCGACGCCGCCGGCCAGCTTGGCCAGCCGCTCCTGAAGCTTCTCGCGGTCGAAGTCCGAATCGGTCGTCTCCAGCTCGGCCTTGATCTGATTAATGCGGCCCTTGATCGCCTCGGCGTCACCGGAGCCATCCACTATCGTAGTGTTGTCTTTGGTGATCACGACCCTGCGGGCCCTACCGAGCTGGTCGAGCTGCGTATTCTCCAGCCTCAGGCCTAGCTCCTCGGTTATGACCTCGCCGCCGGTGAGGATCGCAATGTCCTCCATCATCCTCTTGCGCCGGTCGCCGAAGCCCGGGGCCTTGACCGCGGCGGCCGTGAACGTGCCGCGCAGCTTGTTGACTATCAGAGTAGCCAGCGCCTCGCCTTCGACGTCCTCGGAGATGATGAGCATCGGGCGGTTGCTCTGCATGACCTGATTGAGGACCGGCAGGAGGTCCTGGACGTTGCCGATCTTCTGGTTGGCGATCAGGATGTACGGGTCGTCGAGGACGGCCTCCATCCGCTCCTGATCCGTGACGAAGTACGGGGAGAGGTAACCCTTGTCGAACTGCATCCCCTCGGTGAACTCCAGCTCCATCCCGAAGGTCTGCGACTCCTCGACGTTCACCACGCCATCCTTGCCAACGCTATCTATGGCCTCGGCGATGACGTTGCCGACCTCGTCTGAGCGGGCCGAGATGGCGCCGACCCGCGAGATCTCGTCCTTCCCGGAGATCTCCTTGGACTGAGCCCGGATCGCCTCAGCCGCGGCACCCACAGCCTTGTCGATGCCAGCCCTCAAGATGACCGGGTTCGCGCCCGCGGCCACGTTCTTGAGGCCCTCGCGCACGATGGTCTGGGCCAGCAGTGTCGCCGTGGTGGTCCCGTCGCCGGCCACGTCGTTTGTCTTGGTCGCGACCTCCTTAACGAGCTGCGCGCCCTGGTTCTCGAAGATGTCCTCCAGCTCGATCTCGCGAGCGATCGTTACGCCGTCGTTGGTGATGGTCGGCGAACCGAACTTCTTGTCCAACACCACATACTGGCCCTTGGGCCCGAGCGTCACCTTGACCGCGTCGGCAAGCTTGTTAACGCCCGACTCCAGCGCCCGGCGCGCCTCGGTGTCGAACCTTAGCTCTTTATGCGCCACCTAATACCTCCTCTGTTAGACTACGGCCTGAACTACGAACTCACCTCTTTTCGGCACTCTCCCCGAGAGAGTGCCAATGCCCAAAGTATATTCCGAATAGGGTTACAATTCAAACCATATGAGCGTGTTTCGTCCCGAACGGTTGCCTAGTCTGAGCCGGCTACCCGAGGAGCTCGGTCGCGAGGAGCGCTTCTGCGAGAGATGCGAGACGCGGACCGAGCACATTCTGTACAGGGTTCCCAAGAAGGTAATTATGCTCTACATTAAGGATCACCCCGAGAATGTGCACGCCACGTGCATAAGGTGCGCCCGAAGCACCATCCTCACCGGCGAAGAACGTACCCGGGCGCTCTCGCTGCTCAAGAAACCGGGCAAACGTCGGGCGTGAACGCCACCGCAGCCGAGTTTATTCTCGGAAGTTCGATGAGTGATCTCTCCCCGAGTAGATAGCGGGCGCGCCGGATAGCACCAGGATGAAGTGAAAGAAACCGAAACATATGCCAAAGAAATCTCCGGGGGAGTGGTGTAAGAGGCCTCTTGTTTGTGGTGCCACCAGAGCAGCCCAGACGAAAGCAATAAAAGCGAAGAGTCACCCGCTGAGCCGGTGGGTTTTTCTCCACGAGAGATCGCTGGAGAGCGTCCAGGGGGTTCGGATGCCCACGAACCAGTTTGGCTGGACTGTGCCCATGACAACACCCATCACGACGAGCAGCCCGCCGGCCAGGATCGAAATCAGCAAAACATCGAGCAGGATCCCTCTGGTCCAAAGCAGGACGAACCCGTAGATCAGGACCAGGAACATGAGAATGGCCACACGTAACTCCAAGTAGGCACCCCGAAACCGGGCGTAGTTGGCGCGCCTGGGGTCTCTCCTCGGCAAGAGCAGCAACAGCAGGTAAAGGCCGAGCGCATTCAGCGGTAAAAGCAGCAAACCCTCGATTTTCCCACCGTAGCGATCCGGCTGGCTCGAGAGGTCCCAATGAACCGGAATCCGCTCCGGAGCCGAAGATCACGAGACGGCCACAAGCACGAACATGACCGCAATCAACAGAAGCTGAGGCAGTTCGATTTTCCAGGTTACGCTCACGTCTTTTTCTTCGGTCGCGAGGTTGATCCTGAACGTTTGTTTAACTCGTCTCAGTGGATCCTTTCGCCCCAAGAGGAGATTACGCCAGCTCTGCTCGGCGGTAGACAACCGCTCTCGTAGAGGCCATTCTAGTGTTGGGTGCTCAGACGCTTCGGGCGTTGAGGTTCAGGTAGTCCGGGTAGGGGACGGCGTGCTTCGTCGCAGCGGCGGCCCCGATCATGGCGGCGTTGTCGGTGCAGAGCTCGGGTGGTGGGACGACGAGCTTGAGGCCATGCCGGTCGCACTCTTCCTTTAGCTTCCGGCGCAGGGCGCCGTTGGCGGCGACGCCGCCGGCTACGACAAGGGCTGGGGCCTCGTAGAGCTTCGCCGCGCGCAGGAGCTTCCGAGAGAGCGCCTCGACGACGGCGGCCTCGTAGCCCGCAGCGAGATGTGGTAGCTCTCCCCCCGCTGTTCCCTCGTCGAGCGCCTTCAGCGTGTAGAGGAGGCTGGTCTTGAGGCCGGAAAAGCTGAAGTCGAGGTTATTCTTGTCCTTGAGGGCAATGGGGAAACCGTACCGCTCCGGGTCGCCGCCCCGCGCGGCTTTCGAGATGGCCGGGCCACCCGGGAAACCCAGGCCCAGCATCCGGGCGCCCTTGTCGAGCGCCTCGCCGGCGGCGTCGTCGAGGGTCTGGCCGAGCAGACGCATCCCTCCGTCCTTCACGAAGTAGAGGGCGGTGTGGCCGCCGGAGGCGATGAGGGCGGCGAACGGCGGCTCGAGGGTCGGGTCGGCGAGGTAAGCAGCAGCGACGTGACCTTCGAGGTGGTTCACGGGTACCAGGGGAACCTGTCGCGCAAAAGCGAGGCCCTTGGCACCAGAGAGGCCGACGAGGAGCGCCCCAATCAGGCCCGGCCGCACCGTGACGGCGACGCGATCTACCTGGTCGAGATCGACACCAGCGTCGGCGAGCGCCTTCTCCACGACGCCGTCGAGGCGCTCCAGGTGGGCCCGGGAGGCCACTTCGGGGACGACGCCGCCGTAGCGTTCGTGCTCGGTCTGAGTATGAACGACGTTGGAGAGCGCGCGACGGCCGTCGGGTTCTAGAACGGCGGCGCAGGTGTCGTCGCAGGAGGTCTCGATAGCGAGGATCATGGTGTGTTTATAGCATCTCAGCCTGTCGGCCCTCGCTTCACGCTACTCTGCCCGCGCCACGTAAAAGCCAGGCAAAGCGGCTCGCGCCGAGCCGAATCCGTGCAGCTATTACGTTCCCTGGTCCCCGCCGACCGGTTGACCGGCTGAATTGCCGACACGCTATACTAGCTTCGTGCGCATCTTCTCGTTGTTCTTCGCCTTTATCGCGCTGGTCGTGCTAATGATGTTTTTGATCTACGTGAGCCGCGGCCCTGTGGATCCCGTGATTGCTGCCGGCCTCTTCGTTAGCTTCCTTGCCTGCCTGGCCCCGGCCCTCTTGCTCCTGAAACCCTTCGAAAGCCCGGAGGATCTCCGACGACGCCGGGAAAGGGCGCGAGAGGAACGCGAGAAGCATCGAGGTCCCGGGGATGCCCCTAGAGGTCCCGGGTCATGAGCAAGGCATCCTCGTCCCCGTAGTAGCCGCGACGGACGCCAGTACCGACGAAACCCAAAGAGGCGTAGAGAGCGCGGGCCGCCAGGTTGCTCGGACGCACCTCAAGGTAGGCGCGTCTCGCATCGGCGGAACCCTGATCGCCGAGGGCGGCTTCGACGAGGGCCCGGGCGAACCCCTGCCGTCGCCGTTCCGGACGTACCGCAAGCGTCGTGATGTGCGCCTCGTCAGCGACGAGCTTGACACCTACATGGCCAAAGATGACGCCGTTCTCTTCGAGGACCAGGTACAGGCCGAAAGGGCTGAATATCTCTTCACGCCAGACCGCCTCGCTCCATGGCCGTGGGAGGCTCTCCCGATCCGTCCTCATCACCGCCGGGAGATCCTCAACGCGCATCGGGCGCAAGAGCGGACCCGTCAAGCCCTGCTCCAGGGGTTGAGGTCCCTCCTCACCTCGGCGTCCGGCTCGCGGACGTACAGGGGAACGACCTCGCTGGCGGGCACGGGCGAGAGGTCCGCCGAGAGGACGTGCCCCGCCGCCGTTACCCGATGCAGCGGCGAGGCGTCGGACGGGACGCGCCCCAGAGCCGAGAGCACCTCCCTGTACCGCACCGCGCCGTCGCCGACGACGAGCGGCGCGTCTCCTGTCGTGGGCTCCGCGGGAAGCTGCTCTGGCTCTACGCAAAGGATCCCTCCGCGCGTCTCATCTTCTGTGAAGCGCTGGGCGAAGACCTGGCGACGTTTGGCGTCGAGCACGGCGATAACGTCCGGTTCCTCGGCGCTCAACAGGGCCGGGGCAGCAAGGGCGGCGAGCGTCGAATTTTTGGAGAGCGGGGCGCCGATCGCGAACGAGAGGGAACGCGCGCCGGCCAGGGCTATGCGGATGCCGGTGAAGGTGCCGGGACCAACCCCGACCAGGATGCGCTCCACTTCACCCAGGCTCGTTCCGGCGAGACCGAGTGCGTCGTGAGCCGCCGGGAGCAGTGCCTCCGAAGCGCCGCGGGAGGCGACGGAGACCTCCGCGATCACCTCCCGCCCGGCTCCCTCCTCGGCGCGGCCGACGGCGACCGTCACGGCGCCCGTCGAAGAGTCTAGGGCCAGGATCAACACGGAACTACGAGAGCCGCGCCGCCACCGGCCCCGAGAGCTGCACCCGGCGCGTGGTCGGCGAGCGGTGGAAGATCTCCACGACGCTCGGCTCCTCCAAGAGTCCGAGCGCCGGATCTGCCCATTCCATAAACGTCACAGCGCCGGGCCGCAGGTACTCGTCGAGGTCCAGGGTATCCCGCGCGTCCAGCCCCTCCAATCTGTATAGATCCAGGTGGTTCACCGTAACCGCGCTTCCGCCCGCGGAGCCTTCGTAGCCGCGCGCGAACTGGTAGGTCGGGCTCGTCACTGCTTCTCGGACACCCAAAGCCCGGGCCGCCGCGCGCACGAAGGTCGTCTTTCCGGCCCCGACCTCGCCCTTCAGCACGACGATGTCGCCGGGTTTAAGGAAGCCTGCCACATCGGCGGCGAGTTCTTCGAGGGCGTCCTCGTCCAAGTTGTCACACTCCAAGGGGGTCCCCACCACGGCTTCTCTACCAAAGGCCCGGTTGCAAGGGCTCGCGTTCGGCTGTTGGGACGCGAGAGACGTTGAGGGTCTCATAGGTCGTCGGGCGTTCAGCGGCGAGGAGTTCCGGCAGGCGCGAGAAGTCCGAGATGAGGAGCGCGCGCTCTGCAGGCGTGTAGAGCGCCCGGCTCAAGGAGAGCGTTGGGAAGACGTAACGTCCGTCGAGCGGTACCGTCCTACCGCGTATGCGCGAGGCTGCCTCCTTGCGGCCGGTCAAAGCCCGGCTCGCCAAGTCCCCCAAAGCCACCACAACCTTCGGGTCCACCGCCGCGAGTTGGGCCAGAAGGTACGGCCTGCAGGCGTTGATCTCCGACGGCTTCGGCGCCCGGCCCTCGGGCGGACGGCACTTGACGAGGGTCGTGAGGTAGACCCCCTCGCGCTCGAGCCCCACGGAGGAAAGCAGCCCGTGGAGCAGCATCCCAGACGCGCCCCGGAAAGGCTTGCCCTTCTTGTCCTCGTTGAAGCCCGGCGCCTCGCCGACGACGAAGAGCTCGGCGTTCAAAGGCCCCTCGCCAAAGACGACCTTCGTCCTAGAGTGGCACAAAGGGCCGCACTTGCGGCACCCCAAAGCTTCCTTCTGCGCCTCGGCGAAATCCATGAGGGTGCTAGTACTCCTCGCTCTCGGGCAAAAGAAAGCCAAGCAGGAGATAGGCAAGAACCACCACGATGTTCGGCCCGGGGATGAAGATCGCCATCAGGACGGTCACAAGCCGCACCGCGAACGAGCTCCACCCCAAACTACGGGCTATCCCGCCACAGACTCCAAAGATCCAACGATCCCTCCTCGCCCGCTTTATACCCACGCCGAAACCTCCTGGTACGTCGCCTAAGTTCTCGTTTTCTAGGAGCCGATATTATCTATAACTGCGCCTTTTGTGAAGCGCTTCGGTAGTTAGAAGGTTCGTACAAGCAGCCTCGATATGTGCCTGAGAGCTTTGTCTTTTCCTACCCCGCGGGCCTCAAGTAGCCTCACCCGGCTCGCGGCGTAACCGACGTCGGCGTCGGGAGGATCTTTCAGCCGTCCGGCGAGGCTCTCGTATTCGGGCTCAGGGTAGGGACCGAGCTTTCGGCTGACGCGCAAGAATTTTATGCAGAGCTCGCGGTGGCGCTCGATGTGCCCGCTTTTCAGGCGCGGGCCCTGGGCGGCGAGGCGATCGGCCCAAGAAAGGGTGGCGAGCTCCTCCCCGAACGGTCCCGCGGCGAGCGCGAGCCTCTCCGGCGTGTAGTCCGAGCGGGGGTTGCCCATAAAGCCTATCTTGAGGTGCAACGCTGTTAGGGTGGTCACGAGGTCTGTGGTGCGGGCGGGGAGACCTAGACGCCGGCAAACACTGTGGGCGAGGCGTGCCCCTAAAGCGTCGTGGGCGACGAAGAGCACGCGCCCCTCGACCTCCCCGCGCGTCACGGGCTTGGCGATGTCGTGCAGGAGGCCGACGACGCGGAGTCCCTCGCGCCCCTCCTCGCCGACCCTAACCTCAACCCGGCCCTCCAAAAGCTCCTTCTCCACTCCCCGGATGGTCTCAAGGATGTGCTCGAAGACGTCGAGGTGGTGGAAGGGTCCCTGCCCCTGATCCAGGGCGAGCCGAAGCTCCGGTACCTCGTGGACGAGCGCTTCCGCATCGAAGGGGGGACCCAGCGCCTCGTGGATGGGCACGCTTTTGGGTTTCAGCGGCGGCGTTGCCGACGCGTCGCCTTTTTGCGGCTGGTGTTGGGGTTGTAGCGGCCCTTTAGGTCGCCCCTCTCTTCACCGTCTTCTGCGTCGTATCCGTTCGTGGCTGTAACGGTCCTGGCGCTTGGTTTGCCCTTCTTCTGGGCTCTCATCTCGGCTAGCCGCCGCCTCTTGCGCCGGTCGGCGAAGGCGAAGACGGGCGCGTAGAGAAAGAAGAAGAGCACGGCAACGACCAGGGCGGAGGTGAGGTTGGTGCCCGCCCCGAAAGAGTCCGGGAAAGCGGTGCTCATCAAGTAGACGAACAAGAGGTACAGCGCGGCGGCGAAGGCTGCCCGCCTGAAGGCGCCCTTCCAATTAAGATTCTCGAACATCGACATAACTCCTCTCGACGCGCCGGTTGTTGATCCCGGTCGCTACCTCGTAGTTTATCGTGCCGGCCCAAGCACCGAGCTCTTCGGCCAGGATACCCTCGACGTCCTGCTCCCCCAAGAGCACTACCTCGTCACCAACCTCTACCCCTGCGTCCACCCCGAAGACGCAGGCATCCATCGTCACCCTCCCCAAAAGGGGACGCCGCTCGCCCCGAATGAGCGCCCACGCACCGTTCGAGAGGGTGCGCCTATACCCCTCGGCGTACCCAACCGGCACCGTCGCAGCGAACATAGGCTCTTCTGCCCTGAACGTTAGCCCGTAAGAAACCCCCTCGCCTCTCGCGAGACGCCGGACGTCCGCCACGTAGCTCTTCAAAGCTAGCGCAGGCCTCAAGCCCTCGTCGGCGGGGTCGCCCTCGTCCCCCGCGGGGTGCAGACCGTAGAGTGCTATGCCGGGACGGACGCAGTCGTAGCGCGAAGAGGGGTGCCAGAGGGTGCCTGCGGAGTTTGCAACGTGCACGAGGGCGACGCCGAAGTCTTGCGCGGCGAGCATCTCGTCGAAGAGGGCGAGCTGGCGATTCGTTGCCTCCTTGTCGGAGTCGGCGGAAGCGAGGTGGGTGTAAATACCCACGAGTCGGTCGTCCAGGATCTTGCAGGCCTCCCCCGCCTCGTCCGGCTCGACGCCCCAGCGGTTCATGCCAGTGTCGACCTTTAGGTGTGCTGCGAGGCCGGGGTGGGCGGCGATGCGCTTCGCGCTCGGGATTGAGTGTGCCGTGACCTCCAGGCGATGAGCTTTGGCGAGGGCGAGCCCGTCCGGGAGGAGGTCGGTGAAGACCAGGATCTGGGC
This sequence comes from Actinomycetota bacterium, assembly GCA_030867425.1. Lineage (GTDB taxonomy): Bacteria > Actinomycetota > Rubrobacteria > Rubrobacterales > Rubrobacteraceae > Rubrobacter_F. The sequence continues at coordinate 18,652 of JALZFJ010000246.1, forward strand.
GTCTATACCGGCACGTCTGAGCTCGGCACCTTCCTCGGCGGTCGCGACGGCTAGAGAGTCGGCGCCGCCTTGCAGGGCAGCGCGGGACACGGGAACGCTGCCGTGGCCGTAGGCGTCGGCCTTCACGACAGCCATAAGGCGGGCGCCTCCGGCCCGGGACTTGAGGGCGCGAATGTTATGACGGATCGCGCCGAGGTTCACCTCGGCCCAGGTGCGGCTTGGCACTTCTGGTAGGACGTGATCTGTCAAGCGGGGCCTAAAGCTGGGGGTTGAGGACGTGAAGGGTGAGGATATCCATGCGGGTTATTACGCCGGCGAGCCGCTCGCCCTCGACGACGGGCAGTATCTTCTTGCGCTGCTCGGCCATTACGGTCGCAGCCTCGGACAAGGTCGCCTCGGGGGCGATGGTCACGGGATCGCTCGTCATGACCTCGCCGACGGTGACGCCCGCGCTTTTCAGGGCCTCCCTGCGGTACTCCTCCGTATTGCCCAGGGGAACGATGCCGCCGAGGATGTCGAGGAAGCCCGGGGATTTGATCTCCGCGTCCTGGAAGATGAGGTCGCCCTCGGTGATTATTCCGACGAGTCGTCCATCTCCGACGACCGGGGCGCCCGAGATCTGGGCCTCCGCGAACAGCTTGATCGCATCCTCCACGGTGCTCTCGGGCGCCAGGATCGGCCACTCGGCGTGCATAATCTCCCCGACCTTGAGCTCCCGGATATCTTGCTGATTCAATCCTTACACCCCTCACGAAATTACTCGTCTCGTTGATACTACTCCAAAATAGAGGGACCGTACACGCCGAAGGAGCGCACCCGCTAGTAGATCTCGCCGAAAGCGCGCGGCAGGTAAGAAAGAAGGTCCGTCGCGACCATGCTCTCGGCGGGCCAACCGCTCTCTTCGAGCCAGAACTCCGCGGCGCGCCCATGCGCCCATGCACCGGTCCGAGCCGCGTCGTAAGCCTCCATTCCGCGTGCGAGAAGCGCGCCTATAATCCCTGAGAGTACGTCACCCGTCCCCGCGGTCGCGAGCTGCGCGCCGCCAGTCGAGTTGACCGCCACGCGCTCTGCGTAGGCCACCAACGTATCCGCCCCCTTGAGAAGCACGCAGCAGCCGCCTTCTCCGGCCACCCGCCGCACAGAGTGGAGCCTGCGGGATTGAACCTCCTTCGTGCTCTCCCCCAAGAGCCGGCCGAACTCGCCCGGGTGTGGCGTGATCACGGGCGGCGCGCCCCTCCCGGCGAGGTCCTCCGGCCCCGAAAGGTTCGAGATGGCGTCGGCGTCGAGTAAGACTGGAACGTCAGTCTCTTTCAAGACTCCTTCGACTATCCTCCGGCCCCCTTCCCCGACCCCCATCCCTGGCCCGAGTACGACAGCCGAAGCCTCCTGGGCCTGCTCCAAGATGTTGTCTAGAGCGTCCAAGCTCATGTTCCCCTCATCGTCTTCGGGCACCCCGGAGACGAGGGCTTCGACGAGCTGGGCGTCGATGAAGGGGGCCACGCCCTCGGCGGTCGCAACGAAAATTATCCCGCACCCGGTCCTTTGAGCTCCACGGGCAACCATGACTGCAGCCCCCGTGGCCATGGCCGAGCCCGCAACGACGAGCAGAGATCCGGCGGAGTACTTGTGGGCCGCCTCCGCCCGGCGGGGCACCACGCCCCGTAAAGAGTCGGTGTCGGTCCACGTCGCCACCGGCTCCACGTCCGCCTCGGGCGAGATGCCTATATTCACCACGGCGACCTCTCCCGAGTACTCGTATCCCGGCGAGACGACACACCCAAGCTTCGCCGCGTGAGCGCAGACGGTGAGGTCGGCTTGCACCGCCACTCCCCACACCTCGCCCGTAGACCCGTCCACCCCTGAGGGCACGTCCACCGCGACGATCGGAGCAGGCGCTTCGTTCATCTTCTCGATGAACCCGGCCTCCTTTTCGCGCACCTCACCCCTGAAGCCGGTCCCAAGAAGGGCGTCCACGACGAGGTCCACCCCTTGGATCTCGTCCTCGAATCCGTCCGGGCCGATGAAGCGCACCTTCAGGTTGCGCAAGGCTTCGAGGTTTGTCCGCGGGTCTCCTTCGTACTCGTCCTTAGTCGCAAACACAGCGACGTCAGCGCCAGCCACGTGCAGCTCGCGAGCGATGACGAAGCCGTCGCCTCCGTTGTTGCCACCACCAGCGACGACGAGCACCCGGCGTCCCTCCAAAGGTCCGAAGTGATCGAGCGTCGCGCGGGTAATCTCGACGCCAGCCCGCTCCATGAGGACACCGCTCGCGATGCCGAGCCTCTGAGCACCCTCATCCGCCCGGGTCATATCCTCGGCCGAGTAGAGCCTCAAAGTATCTCCTCCGGCACGTCCTGGTGCCCCCTTCGGTGCACGACGCAGACGGCCACCGCCGATAGCTCGGAGTGAGTGATGGAGATCTGGAGCTCCTCCTCGCGGACGCCGACCGTGTTGGCGAACCGTTCTATCTTGCCGAAGATGCTCACGGTCGGAGCCTGGCGGGGACGGCGGACGACCTCGACGCCGTTCCACTGTATGAGGCCGCACCCCAAAGCCTTGGTCACTGCCTCTTTGGCGGCCCAGCGACCGGCATAGTGGCGCTCGGCGAAGCGGAACTTCTCACAGTAGGCGATCTCGCGCTCGGTGAAGAGCCTCTGGCGGATCCTGGGCGTCCTCTTCAGGGCGAACTTCATCCTCTCGACGTCCACGACGTCCACCCCGATCCCCGGCACCACGAAGTCCTTCATCCTCTCCACAAAGCGCATATTACGCCAGAGCAACTTCCAGCGAAAGAGGGCTTATCATATGGGAGTGGAAGCGAGAGAGCTCGTCATCATCGGCAACCCTGAAGCGGGGCGCGCCCGACGCAAGGACCACCTCAAGCGCTGCGCGGAGATCCTCACCTCCGGCGGCCTCGAGGTCGAGGTGTGGCCCACCGAACGCCCGCAGCACGCCACCGAGCTCGCCGCTTTGGCCGGGGCGCGCCTCGTCGTCGCCGCCGGGGGCGACGGCACCATCAACGAGGTCGTCAACGGACTCCACAGAGACGCCGCTTTGGGAATCCTCCCGTTCGGGACGGCGAACGTCCTGGCGCGGGAGCTCGGGCTACCTTTGAAGGCGGAGGCAGCCTGCGAACGCGTCCTCAGAGGCGAGGAGAGCCGGATAGATGTCGGGATCGCCACGGACCGCGAGGGCATCGAGCGCCGCTTCACTTGCATGGCGGGGTTAAGCTTCGACGCCCACGTTGTAAACGAGGTCACCCCGCGCCTCAAGCGAGTCCTAAAGATACTCGCCTTTCCCCTCGCGGCCTTCAAGGTGTATTCCGAAGGGGACCTGCCTACACTTCACATCGCCTGCGGGGACGAGTCCTACACGACGCAGTTCGCCATCGTCGCCAACGGCCACTATTACGGCGGCGACTTTCGAGTGTCCGATACCGTCTCGCTCGCGAACGGGGAGCTCGAGGTCATCCTCGTCGAGCGGGTGAGCCGGCTCTTGAGGCCCGACGTCTTCGCCCGCATACTAGCGAAAAGGCCCTTGAGCCGCTCTATGCGCTCCTTCTCCGTGAAGGAGTTGCGCGCCGCGTCACCCGGCGCCTACGCCCCCGTACAGGTGGACGGCGAAGTCTGGGGCAGGCTCCCCATGTCATTTCGCGTCGAACCGAACGCCCTGAAGCTAGTTCGGTAGCCGAAAGCTACCGGCGCTCTGGGAGGGCGAGCCGTAGTCCGAGGCCGATAAGGACGCCGCCGGTCAACCAGCGCATGCCGTCCGCGAAGCCGGGACGAGTCATCAGCCAGCCGCCCACGCTCCCCGAAGACGGAGAGGGCAAGGGCGGACTGCGCTAGCAGCGCGGAGAGCCCGAGGCTCGCGGTCGCTGCCGAGACCAGCGCCGCTCCGTGCTCCTGAGAGATGCACGGGTGAGCACGAGGACGTTGTCCAACCCCGGAGCGACTATGAGCGCCATCGAGAGCGCCAGGATCAGGTTCGGCTCTCCCCAAAAGCGTCTCCTTTCCTCGACGGTTTGCTTTTTCTGCTGACGGTTACTCTACCGTCACGCTCTTGGCGAGGTTGCGCGGCTTGTCCACATCGAGGCCGCGGGCCTTGGCGACGTGGTAGGCGAGG
>JALZFJ010000248.1 GCA_030867425.1 Actinomycetota bacterium
CTGTGGAGGGGCTCGTCGGGCGCTTGCGGGGCCCGCGCAGTCTATCCCAGGGCAGCGGGGAGCTATAGGTATAGCCCCAGGCAAGCTCGGCACGCTCCTGCGGCGTGAGCCTGAAGGCGTCGGCAAAGACCCTCACAAACTCCTGCTTTGGCTGGCTGTGCCCGTAGAGGTACTTGGATATCGCCTGTCCGCTCACTTCGTAGTCAGCAGCGTCTTTGAGGTAAGCGGCAATGTTGTAAGGTCCCCGGACAGCGCGGTCGCGCGCCAAGTTGTCCAGCAGCTTCCCCAGCTCACAGTACGGCTTGCTCTTACTTGCCATGCTCGCAGGGACCACGGCTCTACCCTCCTCCTCTTCTACTTCTTCTTACGCCCAAACGAAACTGTAGTAGGCACAACTTTTTTGAGTACTATCCCTTGACTTTGTTGTGTGTGTATCTTATGTTGTAAGTGGGAGCTGGGCATCATCCTAGGCGATGTAGATTGTGCTCTGTCGTCTGGCCAGTATCCCTTTTTCTGGCCGGGGTCTTTTAGGAGGCCCCGGCACTAGCTAGTGGAAGGGGAACGCTAGTGGAGCTGGGCACCAAGAACCTACTAGCGTTCCCCTTTCCCACAATTTTATAGCATCATTAACAAATTGCCAGAAATGACTTGCCCTCTACAGAGGGCAGCCCCCTGATGCCCTATTGCCTCTATTCACCGGATTGCCGACAATAAGGGTTCCCGGAAACCCCCCGATAGCCCCGGTCCAATCGCCTAAACACCCCCGGAGTAGGACCGGTACTAGTTAGCACGTTTAGCAAACTATTAACTCATGTTTTGCACTCCATTAACTTGGGCGAAGGGCCCCCCTTGTACCATCTGCGGTAGTGGCTGGTGGATCACAACAACGGGACCAGAAGGACCCACTCCAATCCACATCCACTAGGATACGCCGCTGCTATCTCCTAGTCGGGGCCCCGCGTATCCTCCTCCTCATAGGGGCCCCTTGTGTCTGCAGCTTAGGGGGTGTGCCTTGAGGGACAGAGGGCAAGTCTTTCATCACCGAGAAGAACAAGAGAGCTAGGCTAACCGAGAAGAGAGCAAGGCGAAAAGGAGCCCTACTTATAGTGCTCGGAGCAGTGATGATGGCGTTGTCCAGCGTGCTTGGTGGTCAGCCCTTCCTACTGTAGCCCGAAGCGAAAGGATGATGCTGTTTTGTTGAAAACGAAGTTGCGGGACCCCACCGCCGACACTATTCTAGAGCGCCTCAGCGATACTGAGCACTATCCTAACGAAGCCCTCACTGCGTATGAGGAGTTCACATACGGCGGAAAGACCTACTACTTCCCCCCCGGCGGGTTTCTCTACCGTAACGAACCCGGCACGGAAGAGGTGGGAGGCTACTTCTGCGGCTACCTAACGAACGAGGTTTGGCACTACAGGATTGATAACGGAGGTTAGGTGCGGTGGGGGCACGTCGCATAGGAGGTTTTTCGATGGACGTTTGGCGCATCTCTTCTAACGGAATCTCTCCAAACGGAGGAGGGCGAAGAAGAGCACAGGGCCAGGGGTGCACTCACGCTTATCCGATACTGGTAACGGACACCGATAAAGGGCACTACGCACGCTGCCTGGCTTGCCTTCAAGTAGGACCGGAGCGACCGACATCAGAGGCTGCGCGGCGGGCGCTACTAAGGTTTGCTGGCCGGTGAGGGGCGTGTGCTGGCTCCACCCAAAGCGATCAGGAGGTAAGTAGCGCTATGCCGGATGCCACCCGCGACACGACGGTAGCCCTGTACGGGCTGTTGGAAAGCATCGAGGCGTGCAAGGGCGGCCGAGGAGGCCCAGGACCTGGAGCTGGCCGACTTCCTGCGCAAGGTTCAGGCCGAGATCGAAGTCGAAGCTAGAAAGCTACTAGCGCAGCGTCTGGCCAGGGGTGGATAAAGCTAGTACGGGCAGCCCTGTTGCCTCTATTCACTAGATTGCCGACAAGGTAGGGTTCTAAGAAACTCATATCCAGCCTTGCGGATCCTTATGCGTTAGGACCGGGGCTAAGGCCCGAGTCGCGCCCCCTTAGGTATTGTAAGCCAACACAATATGTAGCCGGGCTGTATAGATATGCAGGGATCGACTAACGCGGGCCAAGTAATGCACGGCGAGCCCCCACAAGAGGTGAAGCCGTGGCTTAGCAAGCTTGCTCAGGTGGAACACAAGAGAAGCCGCTTTCAGGACATGGCCGCCGAGGGCTATATTACCTTTGAGGAGTTGGGGGCGAAGCTTTCAGATCTGGAGGAGATCCGCACCACCGCCGTAGAGAAGCTGGAAGCCATCCGCAACTACCAAGAGCGTATAGAAGAGATCGAGAAAGATCGTGGTGCTCTTCTAGAGAGCTACGCTCAGGGCACCCGAAGCCCTCAACAAACTCACCCCCGAAGGCGCCATCACGTCTATAGAATGCTCAGGAATGCTCAGGCTGCGAGCAGCCATTAAAATTGGCGGCGCTATAAAGGTCAGTGGGATGTTCGGAGTAGGGAGCGAATTTTGTCATCCGGAAGTGCGGTCCTCGACGCAATAGAAACGAAGAAACGCGGCGGAAAGTTGTCGGAAGACATCATCCAGCAGGTCGTCGAGGGCTACACCTCGGGAGAGGTGCCAGACTACCAGATGTCGGCACTCTTGATGGCTATCTTCATCCGCGGCATGAGCTACGAGGAGACGCTCGCGCTTACGGAGGCGATGGCCGGGTCCGGAGGTCGGTACTCTTTTCCCCATTGCGTAGACAAGCACTCGACGGGGGGAGTAGGGGACAAGATCAGCCTGACCTCCTTACCCCTAGCCGCCGCCTGTGGCGCGCCGGTGGCCAAGCTGGCGGGGCGGGGCCTCGGCACGACCGGTGGCACCGTGGACAAGCTCGAGTCCATCCCCGGCTTCTCTTGCTACCTCTCCGAAGAACACTTCGAAAAGCAGGTCGAGGAGGTCGGGCTCGCCATTATGGAAGCGGGCGACCTGGCCCCAGCAGACAAGGCTATCTACGCTCTGAGGGACACGACCGGCACGGTGGACTCCCTCCCCCTCATAGGCTCCTCGATTGTCTCTAAAAAAGCCGCTACGGGCGCCGGTCACCTCCTCTACGACGTGAAGTCGGGTTCCGGCGCGTTCATGAAGACCAAAGAGGAAGCCCGCGAGCTCGCCGATCTCCTCGTGCGCCTGAGCAAATCCCTCGGGATAGATGCCTCGGCCCTCGTTACGGGGATGGACGAGCCCTTGGGGTTGGCCGTCGGCAACGCCCTGGAGGTCCGCGAGAGCGTGAGCTTCTTGCGGGGTGAAACCTCTCCCGCCGACCTCTCCGAGATGGCCCGCACCGTGGCGGCGAGGCTCCTCGAACTGAAGGGCATCCCCGATCCGGAAGGCGCGGTAGAAGACGCGATCTCCTCTGGCGCCGCCCACGAGAAATTCTGTGAGTTCGTCGTGGCTCAGGGCGGTGATCCGGAGGCTTTGGAGAACCTTCTGGTCTCGCACGAGGTGCGGGAGATTTCGGCGCCCTGGGCGGGCTACATCGCACGGTTCAGTGCCCTTGACGTCGGTAGCGCGGCCCTCCTTTTGGGCGCGGGGAGGGAGAAGAAAGGAGATGAAGTGGACCCGGGCGCGGGCGTCGAGGTCTTTGTCAAGATTGGGGACGAGGTCGAGAAGGGCCAGCCGGTGGCGCGGCTGCACGGGGAACGAAATGCGCAGAGGGCCAGGGAGCTCGTCCTGGAGGCCTTAGAGATTTCGGGCACGCCCGTCGAACGTCCCCCTGCTATCCTGGGGAGCCTGTGAGTAGAAGCGGTCAGCAGTCGGGTATCAGCGATTAGCAAAAATCTGACGGCTGGCGCCTGACAGCGCCGACAAAGGGAGGCAAAACCGTGAGCCCTGTCCACGTGCGGGCGGATCCGGAGGATTTCGCCGAGAGCGTTTTGCTTCCGGGGGATCCCCGGCGAGCGAGGTACATAGCCGAGAACTTCTTCGAGGAAGCGAGGCTCGTGAGCGACGAGCGGGGGTTGCTCGGCTACACCGGCACCTACGAAGGGGAGCGGATCTCCGTGCAGACCACAGGGATGGGCTGCCCTTCGGCCGCCATCGTCACCGAGGAGCTCATCCAACTCGGCGCCAAGAACCTACTGCGCGTGGGAACTTGCGGCGGCTATCTCCCCGAGATGGAGTTGGGAGACCTCGTGATCGCCACCGCCGCGACCCCCCAAGACCGAACGGTCTCCAGCATCACCCAAGGGGTTCCCTACGCACCCGTGGCCCACTTCGACCTCGTCCATGCAGCTTACCACGCAGCTGAGGAGACCGGACGCAAGTTGTTCTTGGGGCCGATCGTGACCGCCGACCTCTTCTACGACCCGGAGGAAGACCCGCAGAAGCTGTGGCACTCTCTGGGCGTCCTCGCGGTCGAGATGGAGACGTCGGCGATCTTCACGCTCTCCGCCATGCACGGAGTGCGCGCCGGCTGTTTGCTCACGGTCTCGAACCTCATAGGCTTCGGAGAAGGCGCTTACATAGAAGAGGGCAACTTGAAAGGCGCGGTGGACGATATGATGGGACTGGCGCTGGAGACCCTCACTGCCTTAAACTAGGGACCCTTTAGGGTAGAGACTCTTAGGGGAACAAAAGGAGTTTCTTGGGATCCGCGGGCGCACGTGACGCCGGAGGGGGAGGCGGAGCCCGCTGAAGATTTCGGGAGATAAATTGACGATACTCAACGAATCTGGAGTGCCAGACGCCGTTTCCCCTTTGTGCGGCCTCTCCTCTCTGGCCGAAAGGCTCCCGGACGCCCTCCTCGTCGTGGCGGGCACCCGCGCGGACGCGCATCTGATCCAGTCCCTCTCCAGGCCAATTCCCGGGACACCCATAGACCAGCCCGGCGGCGGTCTAGGCGTGCATCCCCGGGTGGTGTTCGTGGTCCTGGGGCCGGATGAGGAGCCTGACGGGGGTTCCCTGGCCTCCCGCATCGTCGAGGCGGCGGCGGGCTTCCGGCGCACGGAGTTGGTGCTACTCGTTTCGTGCCGGTCGGTGGACCTGCTCGGCTTCGACGCGGGCTTCGAGGCCACGATCGCCGAGCGTCGCCTGGGGTTGCCGGTACGGGCAGTGGTTCCCGGTCCCGAAGCCAGTGGCTTCGGTGTTCTCAGCACGGACCTCGAGGACGGCGTGCTCCGGACCCTCGTCGAGCTGTGCCCCCAAGGCACCCCCGTGCCCGAGGAAGAGCGACCGCGCTCCAAAGGCAGCGTCCTCAGCAGGTTCCCGTTCCGGGGCCGCCCCGCGCGAAGGACGGCCGGAGAGAAGGGTTCACGCCGTCCGGTCGTCCTGTTGGGCGCCCTTCCTGGCCCCCAGAAGGAGCTCGTCGTGGAGCTCGCGCGGGTCGGGATCGAGATCGCCGGCAACTTGCCGGGCGCGGAGACAGGCTGGCTGCCCAATGTTGGCGAAGGAACTGTCGTGGCGGCTGCGGATCCGTACCTCGCCGGGGCATGCCGGGCGGCCGAGGAGCGCGGGGCGACGGTGATCAGATCCCTCTTGCCGATCGGCGTAGACGGCACAGCCCGCTTCATCCAGGACGTGGCTACGTCGGCCGGACGCAGGACGAGCGAGGCGGAGCGGGCTCGTTCCGCCTGGAAGGCTTTGGAACCCTTGAGAAACCGTATCCGCGGGAGACGCATCTTCTTCACCGGGGACACCGGCCTTGAGGTGCCGCTCGCCCGCTTCCTAGCAGACGCCGGGGCGGTGGTTCTCGAGGTGGGGACGCCACGGCTGGAGAAGCGCTCCCTCGCGACAGAGCTTGCGACGCTGGGCGACGATGTGGACGTGGTCGAATCGCCGGAGTGGCGAGCGCAGCTAGAACGGATAGACGCCGCCCGGCCCGACGTGGTGGTGACCAGCCCCGGGCTCTATGTCCCGCTCGTGGCACGCGGCCACTTGTGCCGCTCCTCGCTGGACCTCCTGTCTTTGGGCGTCCATGGCTACGAGGGGGCGCGTCGGATCCTGGAGCTCTTCGCCCGTACCTTCGAGCGGGCCGAGAGGCTGGACGCCCTAGATCTGTGAAGCGTGGGTGAAGCGATCATGAAGATCCTGCGCGGCGTGTACGAGGGACCCGGGAGCCACGGCATTCTGCGGGTGGCGGCGAGCATGAGGGAGGTGCACGCGGTCTTCAGGGCGTACCCAGGCGAGGGATACTTCCCGACTCTTCATGGAGCCTGGCAACGGAGCGGGGAGCCAGCACCGGTCACCTTGAGCCCGGTGCGGGATCGGCCGGCGGAGCTGGCCCGCGAGCTCTCGAGCGTGGCTCGTCGCCGCCCGGAGGCGCAAGCCTTGATCTTCGCACGCTCCGAGGCAGCACTGCTCTCAGGCGAAGAGACGCCCCTCCTCTCCCTCCCGGAAAACCCTCAAACCGGCGTCTCGCCGAAGCTCGTGGTCTGCGAGTGGGAGTCGCCCGACGTTCGGGAGGTGGAAGCATTGGATCTCGCGCTCGCGGACCTCGTCAAGGCCCACACCCGGCGCCAACCGAGAAGCCCGAACCCGACAGTCAACATCTTCGGGCCACCCGTCTTCGGGCCGAACGCCGCAGCGGAGATCGCGGAGGTGGAGCGCGTCTTGAACCTCGTCGGCGTCGGCGTGAACGCTCAGGTCCCTCTAGGGGCTTCGGTCGAGGATCTTTCGCGCCTCTCCAGGGCGTGGGCGAACGTGGTCCTCTACCGAGAGGCTGCCGATTCGGCATCGCTTTTTCTCCAGGACGAGTTCCGTATGCCCCGGGTGACGACGCCCCCTGTAGGGTCGGCGGCGACGGGAGCGGTCTTGAGGACCATCGGCGAGCTGTGCTCCCTGGACCCGAAGGTGGTACAGAGAGCGGTATGGGCGGAGCTCGCCCGGACGGCGAAGCTGCCTTGGTACGCCCGGCTGGCAGTCCCCGAGACTTTCCGGGGGCGCCGCGCGGCCATCTTCGGGGACTTCACCTACGCGACGGGCCTCGGCTACGCCCTCTCGCGCGAGGTCGGCCTCGAGGTGGCGTGGGCGGGTACATACCTTGCGCACCTGGAGAAGGACTTCCTCTTCCACGCCCACACCTTCACCGAAGACGCGTTCGTAGAGGACGACCCCCAAGCGGTCGCCGCCCGCGTCGAGGCAACCGCCCCCGATCTCCTCGTGGGTACCGGCCTCGAAAGGGAGGTGGCCGACGCCTTGGGCGTTCCCTTGCTCCCCCTCTGTCCCCCAATCTTCGAGCACCCGTTCGTGGAGAAACCGCTCATGGGCTACGCCGGTTCGAGCGTGCTGGCGGATACCCTCGAAGGCGTTCTGCGGGAATGGCGAGAACAGCATGGAGAAGAGACCGCGGCGCGGGGTCCCGGGTGGACCGAGGAAGCGCTCACGGAGCTGGAGGAGATACCGGCCTTCCTAAGAGGTAGGGCGCGCAGGCTCGCCGAGGAGCGTGCTCGGGCTTTGGACTCGCACGAGGTGACGCCGGAGATCCTCGAAGAATCCCGCTCTTCCTGAACGATATAATCCGCCGCGAAAGCCAGAGGGAGCAACCTTCTTGGGCATCAGGGACTTCATCCAATACATCAGGGAGCACCGAGAGAAGGCTGAGAAACCGGATGAGCTCTCGGCCGCCGAGAAGGAGGAGATCCTGCGCGAGTCGGAGATGATGGTTGGGATGGCCGAGGCGGCGGTCAAGGAGCTCGAGTCGGTCATCACCAACCGGCGCGTCAACCTCCCCGAAGAGCACGCCGTCCGCTTCGCCCAAGACGTCTTTCTCTACCTCAAGGACGAAGAAGAGAGGGTCAAAGAGAAGCTCCGCTGATCCGGCGTTAGGTTACCCCGAGCCTTAACCTCGCCTTCTCCGACGTCTTCTACTCCCGTCGTCGTCTTCGTCGTCTTCTTCCTCGTTCTCTTCGCCGAGGCATCCCGAGAGGAAGAGCAAGACCGACCCCAGGACCCCGGCGAAGCCGAGCTTTAGGAAGCTGCGGCGGCTCATCACTAGCTCGGCCTTTTTGGTTTCCATCGGCTTTCCTCCTCCCAAACGTATCCCATTCCCGAGCATTGTCTCAGAAAAAGGAGGCGCCCAACACAACGGTTATTTGAGGCGCTTGACGAGCACCGCTTGCGTTGGGTAGATCTCGTA
>JALZFJ010000190.1 GCA_030867425.1 Actinomycetota bacterium
GTCGGGCTGCAGCTCATCGGGCGTCCGTTCGATGAGGCGACGCTCTACCGCTACGGACACGCTTACGAAGCGGCCGCTCTTATGGAGGCCGAGACGGCCCAAGAAGAGCCTCTCGCTTAGGACCGTCTCGACCCCGGGCACGACTCTTCGTACTCTGCGCAGCCTACCCAACGGACAAACACTCCTTGCAAACAACTCGTGACGGCTCGAAACCTTGAGCCGCAGACGAATCTTACGAAAAAGACCTTTCGCTACGACGCGAGGCTCCACCTTCTTGCCCAAGAGCGGTCCTTCGAAATTGGATAAAGTATTTGCTCATTGGTAAGATTGTGCCATGGGAGTTGCGGGGCATCGTGGGGCAAGCACCAGCACGAAAGCGGCTGCCGAGTTCGGCCCAGAGGCTATAGCCTTCCTCGCGCTGAGTGTCCTGACCTACGAAGGGACCGAAGAGGTGCAATCCCCAATCCCGGGCCGTAACGCTCGCTCAGGCTTTTCGGTAGTCCGTGGATTCGGCTAACGATAGGGCTGACGGATCGCGCCGGCCCGGTGCGGGGATGTTCGTCGGAGAAGCTAGCAGGGGATACAGCAGGCCCCCAACCTCCCAAGAGGCGGTTCTGAGGGAGATCCGACGAGCCATCATGGCCCGCGAACTCAAGCCGGGGGAGCGGGTGCGCCAGGAAAAGCTTGCGGGACGCCTCAACGTCAGCCGAGTGCCGGTTCGAGAGGCGCTCAAGGTCTTGGAGGCCGAGGGACAGGTAACCTATCAGCCCCACCGCGGCTACACGGTGGTCGCGCTCTCCTCGGAGGAGTTAGAGGAGATCTACCTCATAAGGCGCCTCTTGGAGACGGAGGCGACCCGCCGGGCCGTACCGAGGGTCGATGCGGAGCTTATAGAGCGTCTCGAAGCTCTGATGGGCCAGATGGAGGAGCTCGTGGAGGCCGGCGACGTTTTGCGATACGCCGAGGCAAATCGTGACTTCCACCTTGTGCTGTTCGAGCGCGCCGGGCTACCCAGGCTCTACCACATGATCGAGGTTCTCTGGCGAATCTCTGAGGCGTATCGTGGTGCGATCTTCGATTACACCTGGAGCAAGCGGGCTCAAAAATACCACCGGGCGATCATCGTAGCTTGCAAGGCCGGGGACGTTGCCGGGACTATCGCTGCTCAAGACGAACACAGGTCCGACGCCATAGCGAGCATTACCACCTTCCTAAAGGGGAGCGGACCACGACCGTAAAAGGGATCGCGGAGAAGAATAGACTAGTTTGACCAAACTCGTACACTTTGTAGAGGCTCCTATCCGGAAGTTCGACGGTTGGGAAGACGCTTATCCGGCCTCGTTTTAGGAGCTTTACGACGTGCTTCTCCGCCCCTGCGTAAGGGAGCTGTCCGAGTGGTTCTCCCTCGAAGACCACGTGCCTGCTGAACAAATAGTCCAGCCTTTGTAAAGCCCTTATTCAAGCGTCCAGCACCACGTCCGAGAGGGGGCTGCCGATGCAGATGAGGCGGTAGCCTTTCTCTAGTTCTTCATCTGAGATGGCGAAGGCGAGGTCTTGATCCATCTCGCCATCTAAGCACTTCTGTATGCAGGTGGTGCAGGTACCGCTGCGGCAGTCGTAAGGAAGGCGTAGTCCGGCATCTTCTGCCTCTTCGAGGATGTACTCGTCCTCGGTGACATCTATGGTGATGCCGCTCCTTTTGAAGGTCACTTTGTGCGTCTTCGCCATTTTTCTCCTATGAAGAAGGCCCCGACCCCGACTCGCGGGACCGGGGCCTCTTTAAGCTCTCTGGACTTTACAGCTCTTTAGCCTCGAAGTCCTCGGGTGGGGCGCCGCAGACGGGACATTCTTCGGGGGGCTGGACGCCTTCAATCTCCTCGCCGCAGACGGTGCACGTCATGGTAACGCTCATCGTCGGGTGCGGGGCCTCGCCGTCTTCGGTGTCTATCTTCTCGCCGGTGTCGCGGGCGAGGTCGGCGATGGAAATCTTGCCGGTAATGACGTCCTCCATCGTGTTGCGCGCTCCCGCTAAAGAGTCCTCGACGAGCGCGAGATCTATGTGCGTAACGGCCCGTTCGCGCGCCAGGTTCTCGGTCATGTTGCGCGAGATATTCCGCATGAAACCTTTGGGCGCCCGCTCCAGACGCGCTATGGCGTCCTCGGTCCAGGTGAACTCCTTGGAGCCGCCCTCGGGGACCATCGCGCCCGCCTTCTTGAAGGTGGAGTGGTCTATGGGGCAATTGGCGCCGGTCTCGCGCTCGACCTTCATCTTCGCGTGGTCGACGGGGCAGCCGCCGCTCCTGACCTCAGGTGCCTCGCGGCCGGTCTCCTCGCGGTACTGTTGCTCGGCGTACTCGCGGGTGATGGTGGTGTAGCCCTTCTTGAGCGCACTCTTCTCGACGCGCGCCCTCACGCGCCGCTTCTCCTGCCACTCTTCGAGGGAATCGAGGAAGGCCTTTGCGTCGTCGGTCCAGTGCAGCTCGCGGCCGTCGTAGACCTGCGCGAGGTTCAGGTCGCCCTCGGACGCTTCGGCCTGAGCTATCCCGGCGTCCACCGGGTGGAAATGGGTCGGGCCGGAGCTGCAGACGGGGCAGCGGGCGGGCTTACCCTTCGCCACGTAGCGGCAAACGTCGCACTCGAAGCGGTCGCGCCCCTGGGCGGCGCGCCGGATCTCGCCCTGCACCTCCTCGGAGACGCCCTCGACGTCGCCCTGATCCTCGGACTTACCGAAGCCGCCGGTGCCGGATTCGAAGATCTCCTCCTTCGTCCCTTCGGCGCCGCCGTTGGTCGTGCCGTTGGCTTTGTGGCCGTTGGCGGCTTGACTCTGGGTGCGCTCGTCAAAGTCCTTGAAGAGGGAGTCTATGGGCTTGTCCTCGCCTATCTTCTCGGCTTCACGGATCTGGTCGCCTATGGCGCGCATAGACTCCATCGCCCCGGGCGGGAGGATGTTCTTGATGACCTCGTCTATGACGCCCACCGTGATGACGGTGTAGCCCTTCTCGATGGCGTAGCGCAGGATGGCCCCGGTCGCCATACCGACCACGAAGCCCGGCACCCGCTCCATCCTTTCGAGGGCCTCTTTGGTCCACGTCATGTGCTCCTCGGCGGTGTACAGGTCCGGGGCCTGGTACTCGTAGTTGGTGACGAGGACGTTCGTGGGCAGGTAGCGCATCATGTTCTCGGTGTTCCCGCCGATGTCCATCTCGTCGTCGGAGTGATAGCCGATGCGGCCCATCACCACGAGCGTCGGATTGACCTCGTTTACGTACTTCATCGTCTGCTCGAAAGGCTTGCCCGCGAGGAGCGTGGTCTTGAGGTCCACGCCCTCGTCCTCGGCGATCTTCTTGGCGATCTCCAGGTGCGCCGTGTAGATCTTGGCGAGCCCACTGTCGATGATCTCCTCGTGCAGCTTCTCCTGCTCCTTGAAGCGGAAGACCTTCTGCGCCTTCGTGCTGAGAACGCCCGCTATGGAGTGGAACATCGCGTAGTGGAAGTACGGGTCGAAGACCGAGATCGCCTCCACGTACCCACCGAACTCCCGCGCCAGCTCTATCGCCCTCTTTAGTCCGCCTAAGGACTTCGCGCTCCCATCGATGGCCACCACGATGTGCTCGAACGGCGAGCGGTCGAGGTCTTTGACGATCAGGGTGTCTGCCTTCTTGAGGCGACGCACGACCCGCTCGGTCACCGTCCCGAGCACCGTATCCTTCACGGCCGCCATACCCATCGCGCCCATGACGACCAGGTCGTAGTCACCAGCGTTCACGTCCTCGACGATCACCTTGAAGTTCTTGCCTTCAAGGGAGCGGCGAACCAGCTCCACGTTGTACTTTTCGCATAGGGGTTCGAGGACGTCTATGTACGAGTCGGTAATGATCTCCAGCCCCTTGGTGATGAGCTGGTCATGGATCTTGCGCTGCCGCTTCATCTCGTCCTCGTCCCGGAACTCCTCGGGCAGCCCGCTCTCCATCTGCCTGAAGCGCACGTCGTGCATCTTCGCCGCATACGCGTGGCAACCCGCCACCCTCCCACCAAAGTGTCGTGCGACGTCCACCCCGATCACGCACGCCTGGTTGGAGTAGTCCGAGTTGTCCACCGGGACGTAGACTTCTTTGTACATAAACTCTGCTCCCCTAGCCTTTAGGACGCCGAAGAAACCAGCAATTTCACACGGGTTCGTCCACGTAATGTACCCTCAACCCCAACCCTCCGTAAATAAAAGCGTTCACACGATCGCATCATCGATCTCGACCGTCCCGCAAGCCACCTTCTTAAAGTGGTTTTCTCCTACGTCACGAAGGATGGTTGTCGAGTTCGCTCCGGCATGGTTGCGCCGTCGCTGCCGCTCGTACCCGAACGTTTTCGTGGAGCTGAACTCAGGTATTTATGGACCATCTGGATGGCGATGGAGCCCTCGCCCACGG
>JALZFJ010000266.1 GCA_030867425.1 Actinomycetota bacterium
CTCGACGAGGAGAGGCTTATCTTGAGAGGGAGTGCTACTTTTAGCTGGAGTGCTTTCACCGCGCGGTTTCCCTGGTGGGCCGGGTCAGTTACAACGGTGGCCATTCTGGGGGCGTTCACCGTCTACGTGCTCCTCGTGGTGTTCTTGCAGCCGGAGCCGGCCGACTACGGTGGGTACCTGCTCTCCCCACTCTATTCGCCGCCCGTGCCCAGTGTCGTGGAGTGGCTCTCGCCAGCGATTTTCATCTTGTGGATACCTTTGGGGTTCAGGGCCACGTGCTACTACTACCGCAAGGCGTACTATAGGGCGTTCTTCTGGGACCCACCGAACTGCTCCAGCAAGGCCCAGCAGCGGGAGCCGCGAAGCCCAGAGAACTATCGGGGCGAGAGGGCGCTATTCGTCCTCAACAACGTCCACCGATACTTCCTCTACGGATCGATAATAGTGGTCGCTTTCCTGGTGTACGAGGCGGTCGACGCGTTCTTCCCGAACGGCTTCCCCGGGGGGTTCGGGATCACTCTCGGATCACTCCTTTTCCTGCTGAACATAATCCTGCTTTCGGGCTACACCTTCGGCTGCCACTCCATGCGACACCTCGCCGGGGGTAGGGCGGACTGCTACTCCTGCGTGAGGGGAGGCAACTTGCGGCGCAAGACCTTCAACTGGGTAAGCGTGCTGAACGGACGACACATGTTCTGGGCCTGGACCAGCCTGTTCTCGGTGTGGGCCGCGGACGTGTACGTGCGCTTGCTAATAGCAGGCGTGATACCGCAGGACCCCGGCATATGGGTACCTTAGAGGGTAGCGAAGGAAAGAGGAGAGGTTGATCTAGTGGAGACAGACGGACGGATTAACGGGGCTCGCGACCGGCACGAGGTCAAGGAGCACGACGTACTGATCATCGGCGCCGGCGGGGCAGGCCTTCGGGCCGCGATTGCCGCGACGCAGCAAGGGCTTTCGGTCGGCGTCCTCACCAAGTCGCTCTTGGGGAAGGCCCACACGGTTATGGCCGAGGGCGGGATCGCCGCGGCTGTGGGGAACGTAGATCCGGACGACTCCTGGCGGCAGCACTTCATTGACACGCTGAAGAGCGGGAAGTTCATCAACAACTGGCGGATGGCGGAGATCTTCGCGAAGGAGGCTCCGGACCGGGTCATCGAGCTCGAACAGTGGGGCGCGCTCTTCAACCGGACGAACGAAGGCAAGATCTCGCAGCGTCCCTTCGGAGCCCACACCTACCGCCGCCTGTGCCACGTTGGTGACAGGACGGGCCTGGAGATGATTCGGACGCTGCAGGAGAAGGTCCTCGCGACTGGCGCGAAGGTCTATATGGAGACCACGGTCACCAAACTCCTCAAGAAGGACGATCGGGTCGTCGGT
The DNA here is from genome assembly GCA_030867425.1 of Actinomycetota bacterium. GTDB lineage: Bacteria > Actinomycetota > Rubrobacteria > Rubrobacterales > Rubrobacteraceae > Rubrobacter_F. The sequence continues at coordinate 1,381 of JALZFJ010000266.1, forward strand.
GCTTTGGCTTACACTCGTGAGTCGGGCAAATTCATCCACTTCAAGGCCAAGGCTGTCGTAATGGCGACCGGCGGCTGGGGCCGCATCTACAAGGTCACCTCCAACTCCTGGGAGGGGACGGGGGATGGTGTAATCCTGGCTTACAACGCTGGCGCCGAGCTCGTGGACATGGAGATGGTGCAATTCCACCCGACGGGGATGGTCTGGCCCCCGGGAGTGCGTGGTCTGTTAGTTACTGAGGGTGTGCGCGGCGAGGGCGGCGTCTTGAGGAACTCTGAGGGCGAGCGGTACATGGAGAACTACGATTCCGAGAGGATGGAGCTCTCCTCAAGGGACGTGGTCGCCCGAGCCAACTACACCGAGGTCACGGAAGGACGGGGGAGTGAGCACGGCGGGGTGTACCTGGACATCACGCACCTCGGCTATAACAATATCCTGAAGAAGTTGCCTACGATGTACGAGCAGTTCAAGAACCTCGCCGACATAGACATTACCAAGGAGCCCATGGAGGTCTTCCCGACCATCCACTATACGATGGGCGGGATCAAGGTAGATCCCGAGACCTGCGCGACTAACGTGCCGGGGCTCTTCGCTGCCGGCGAGGTCGCCGGAGGATTGCACGGAGCCAACCGTTTGGGCGGCAACTCACTCTCCGACCTCTTGGTCTTCGGCCGCAGGGCCGGCGAGGGGGCGGCGGCTTACGCCAAGGGTAGCGATCATTCGACCGAGGTCGAGGCTTCCGAGGTAGATGCCGAGATGCGGCGGGTCTTGGAGCCCTTAGAGAAGCCGGAGAGCGATAGCGACGAGAACCCGTACACGATCCAGCAGGAGCTCCAGGAAGCTATGATGGAGCACGCGAACCTGATGCGCAACGAGAACTCCCTCAAGGAAGGCTTGGGCAAGGTCCTCGCGCTCAAGGAGCGTCTGATGAACGTAAAGGTCAAGGGCTCGACGCTCTTCAATCCGGGCTGGCATACCTCGATGGACGTCTACCACCTGGTTCAGGTCTCTGAGATCATCCTGCGCTGCGCTTTGGAGCGCACGGAGCGGCGCGGAGCGCAGTGGAGGCTGGATTATGACGGGCCCGATGAGGAACTCGGGAAGATCAACCTCATCGTCAGGAAGGACCAACAGGGCGAGGTAGACATCGAGAGACGGGAGATCCCCGAGATGCCTGGTCACCTGGCGGAACTGTTCGAGAAGGAGAAAGTGTCATGACGGAGAACAACGGCCAGGGCGACAGGGCGGCCTCCAAGGCCCACGCCGACCTGCACCAGGACGAGCTTCAGACCGCGAGCGGCACCGTAAAGCTCAAGGTTTTCCGGGGCGACGCCGAGGGCGGCGAGGAGGTCGAGTACGAGATACCGGCGGTCGAGGGGATGGTCGTACTCGACGCCGTCCTGACGGTCCAGGCCCTGCAGGCGCCGGACCTGGCAGTGCGCTGGAACTGCAAGGCAGCCCACTGTGGGTCTTGCAGCGCTGAGGTCAACGGCAAGCCCAAGCTGCTTTGCAAGACGAGGGTCGATGAGTACGAGGGGCAGGAGATCCGGGTGCACCCTATGCGGGCGTTCCCGGTGGTGAAGGACCTCGTCTCGGACGTCAAGTGGAACTACGAGGTGTCGCGCTCGATCACGCCTTTCACCACCGACGAGCAGGCGCCGTTCATCATGTACGAAGAGGACGTCGAGCGTCTCTACGAGCCTAAGAGGTGCATCGAGTGCTTCATGTGCCAGGACGTCTGCCACGTCTTGCGCACCCACCACAAGTATCCCGAGTTCGCCGGTCCCCGCTTCTTCGTGAGGACGCAGTGGCTTGAGATGCACCCGAAGGACACGGAGAGTCGCCTGGGCGACCTCAAGGGGGAACACGGTCTCGGGTTCTGCAACATCACCAAGTGCTGCACCGAAGTTTGCCCGGTAGACATCAAGATCACCGATAACTCCATCATCCCCCTCAAGGAGCGCGTCGCCGACGAGTACTACGACCCGGCCAAGTGGCTGATGCGCAAGATCCGGGGCAGGAGGAGCCCGAAGACCGGTGAGATATTAGGGAGGAACGGCGGGTAAAGAGAGAGCGGACGACGGGCTTCGAACCCGCGACCTCCAGCTTGGGAAGCTGGCGCTCTACCAACTGAGCTACGTCCGCATGGGAGGCCATTTTAGCACGCCGGGCGTAGCTCTAGCTCTACCGTGAACGCTCAAGAGTTCGAATTTTGTCCTCGATGCGGCGGTCCTCTCAGACTTTGTGAGGTCAAAGCCTGCGACCCGGAGCGGCTCCTGTGCGGGGAATGCGGCTTCGTCTTCTACCAGGGGCCGAAGTTGGTAGCGGCGGCGATATTCGAGATCGACGGCGGGATCGTCTTGACTCAACGGGATATCGAGCCGGGCTACGGCAAATGGACCTTCCCGGGCGGCTTCGTCGAGCGGGGCGAGAGAGCTGAGGCCGCCGCCGAGCGCGAAGCGTTAGAGGAGGCGGGGTTGGAGATCGAGGCGGGGGAGATCGTCGGATTGTACTCCTACGAGGACCAGGTGCCGGTCATCGCGGTCTTCTCGGGACGGGTCACGGGCGGAGAGCCGACACCACTGGACGAGACGATGGCCGTGAAGGTCTTCCTCCGCGACGGGCTGCCGTGGAGCGAGATGGCCTTTCCGAGCACCGAGCACGCGCTAAAGGATTACCTCAGGAAGTTCTAGGGCTCGTGCGCCCACCGGCGGACCGTCTCATGGTGGGGTGACCACGCCTCCCAGATCGACCTCGCCCACCGCTCGACAAGCCTGGCATACTCGGCTGGGTTCCTCGCCTGCCGCACGTCGAGGACCGTGACCTCGCCGAGCGAAGCAGGAGGGTCTAGCCAAACGAAATCACGCTTGCGGTTCGCGGCCCTTTGCATCGCTTTCGTGGCTTCACTAGAGCCGCGACCCTTTTCGAGTGCAAGATGAAGGCCCATCAGGTGAACAGCCACGGATCTGATGGACCGCCGCGAAGGTTCCCCAGGATGCTGTGCCATATAGGAGTCCGTGGACAGCCGATGGGCGGACGCGTAGCGGTAATCGCCGTACTCCTTCTCGAGGATCTCCAGGAAGATAGCCCAGCAGCCCGGCGAGGCATCCACGTACGATCGCGCCGAGATATCGGTGTCGGGCAAGACGAGCGCGCCGCACCCGACGCACGGTTCTAGGGATTCTACATCCGCGTGCGAACGCGACCCCTTCATCTTAGATAGCCGTTCCGGACGATCCATCGTCAGGGCCCGCCCTCCGAGAGCACCTCCTCGGCCGCCGCCACGATCTCCGCCTCCTCCGCGAGACGCCCGACCCCCGGCTCCTCTTCTGCGGACGCCATAAGTCCTTCTGCCGGGCCGACGAAGGAGTGACCCCAGCCTTTTAGGGTCTCGACGTTGCGCTGGGTTGATGGGTTGTTCCACATCTCGGGGTTCATTGCCGGAGCCCAGAGGACCTTCTTCGCGCCGGCGAGAATGGTGGCGGAGAGCAGGTCGTCGCCCAGACCGATCGCGGCTCGGGCCATCGCGTCGGCGGTGGCGGGGGCGACGAGGACGAGGTCGGCCCAGCGGGCCAGAGAGACATGCTCGACCCGGCCGGACTCTTCCCACCAGGTCGCGTCGGTGTGGACGCGGTCTCCGGCGGCTATCGCGATGGTCTCTTCGGGGACGAAGCGGAAGGCGGCTTCGGTGACTATCGTCCTGACCTCGTGGCCGGCTTCTTTGAGGCGACGAATCACACCGGGCGCCTTGTACGCCGCAATGCCGCCCGTAACGCCCACGAGTACGTCCGCCACGCCGGCAGTATACCCGGGCGCGTCCTCCGCCGCGCTTACGAGGGTCGGACGAGAACGTCGTACGCTTGGAGGAGGAGCGAAGGTAACGCCTTCGATCCCAGCGCCTCGCCCCGGCCCCGCCGTGTCTGTGCTCACCCGCCAGCAGTACAGCCTCATCCTGCGGGCCGAGCAAGACGGTGATCATCTCGTGAAACCATCTAGAACGCTTCCTGCCCCGGTGGCGCCAGTTACGAGTCGGATAACGCCTCGGGTACCGGGTTCGTCCCTCACCCGAAACCGCTCTCGGGACCGCGGGGACGCAGTGAGAAGCTGCCGTAGAGCAGGGGCTCCCTCTGAGCTGCCTACCCCACGACGGTCCGCGAAGTGAGGAGGGCGGGACGCGCACGAAGAGCCTCACCCTCTCCTCGTGACAACCGCGAAGGCACCCCTTCGGGACGAGAGCCGCTAAGATATAAGGTCGTGGAAAGGACACTGAAAGGCAAGGCGGCGGTCGTGACTGGCGCTTCGAGCGGCATCGGGGAGGCTGTGGCGCGGGCGTTATCGGTGCGGGGCGCCCCTGTCGTGCTGGCGGCCCGCGCCGAGAAGAAGCTGCGGTACTTGGAGCGCGAGATCCTGGCCGCTGGGGGCCGGGCATTAGCCGTAAAGACCGACGTTTCGGACGAAAGTTCGGTCGAGGCGCTGGTTGAGCGGACGGTCGAGGAGTTTGGTTCCCTGGATATCCTGGTGAACAACGCGGGGCTCGGGCTCTCGGGACGCGTCGCCGAACTGCGCGTCGAGGACCTACGCTACCTCTTCGAAGTGAACCTCTTGGGCCCCTTGCGCTGCGTGCAGGCTGCCCTGCCACACATGGCGCGGGGTGGGCGCATCGTCAACGTATCCTCAGTGTTGGGAAACCGCGCCATACCAAAAGTCGGCGGATACTGTGCTACGAAATTTGCCCTGAACGCGCTCTCCGACGCCTTGCGGGTCGAGATCGCGGAGCGGGGCGTGACGGTCACGAGCGTATATCCGGGGACGACCCGGACGGCTTTCCGGGATAACTCGCGGCGCACGAAGGACGAAAAGCGCGGCTGGCGACCCGGGGGCGTAACGCCCGAGAGGGTGGCCCAGAAGATCGTGCGTGCCGCCGAGGAGGGAGGGCGGGATGTCTACGTCACGCTCCCGGACAGGCTATTCGTGGCCGGGGCGACGCTGGCCCCGGGTCTCTTCGACCGGTTGCTCCGGCCCTGGACGAGGGATTGAGCGGTTTATGAGCTTCGAGGAAAGCGCTCTGACCAGGCTCCGGCGCTACCGGGAGGAGGCCGACCTCTCTTTAGAGGTACGGCGCGGCATCGAGGAGGCTACCCGCCGCTTCTCCGAGCGGCTCTTCGTGGGCCTTGAGTATGCGGCGGCTCTGGGGCGTCGCGCCGGCTTCGGACTGGAGGCCGAGCGCGCGAAGGACGTGCTCGTTGTGCGGGTGGAGGCAGCCAAGCTACCTGGCGCCGAGGCGCGCCTCACACTTGGGCTCGTCAGGGGCGTTGCGGCGGAGACGGACGAGGACCTGATGCATGAGGCCCTGAGCCGCTTTCACCTCGACCCGTCCGGCTACTCGGGCCGGATCCTCGGCTGGTCGGAGGAGGCAGGGGAGGAGCCCTGCCAGACCTTCGCCGTGTACGGAGACGGCGTATGGAAGACCAAAGGCCACTTCGTGACTAAGGCCCGCGGACGAGTAGACGACCCAGACGACGTACTCAACGGCTTCTGCCTGCGAGTACTCGGGCGCCTCGTGGATCTCGCGGCGCTCACCGGGGGTGCGGGGCGGCGGTGGACGCAAGGACCTTATACTCTCCCGGACCACCTGTCCGGCAAGGAGCACCCGACCAAGATACGCTGGCCAAGGTAGGAGACGTTAGCCCTCGAACCCTTTGACCGGGCTGACTTTGTAGCCTCGGGGAGCGGGGGAGAAGAGGCCATGTCGTACCAGGTCTTCTAGGGCCTCGGCTATCTCTTAGTCGGTGCGGTCTTTGAGGGTGTTGCGGAGGTTTTTGCGGTTGATCTGGCCGTACCCCAGGAGGGAGCACAATCCCGCGTAGAGGATCTTCGGGGCGGGGGGCGAGGGGGAGCGACTAGACCTCCGGCTCGCACCAGAATTCTCCGGCGCCAGCTGTGTTCTCCGGGCGCCCGCCGCGGGCGGCGTGGAGGAGGATGGCCTCGGGGAGAGTCTCTTCGGTCTTCATCGGTAGCCCCTTTGCCGGTGCCAGACCTTAAGGACCAACACCTTTGTGCTATCTATCGTCGTGTATCTCGTAGACGAGCCGGTAGCCTCCGACCCCAATGCACCGCTCATCTTCTCGCCCGCTGAGCCTGCGGCATCTTGGCGGACGAGGTTCTGGCCGGGGTCTCGAATGGCTACGTCTATGCGGATTAGTACGTCGGCAGCCGGGCCACCTGCTTCTGTACTTTGCGGGAACTTCTACCGCAAAGGCTATGCTAGTCGCCGGTGACCTTGCCCTCTCGAATCTCTTGCATGGTCTGTTCCAGCGCGCTCTCGTCCGGCTCTGCTCTTCGGCCTCGGCCTTTACCGGAGGACGGTGCGCACCGTCTCACCGACGGCGGGGGTATGGATCTTGTAGCTGGGTGCTAGGCGGTAAGCAAGGTCGCTTATGCGCCTCTTCGAGCCGTGGATGAGGATGATCTGGCTGGGTTTTAGCTTCTCGGTTATCCCTAGGAGCTCGTCCTGGGTGCAGTGGGCAGCGAAGCTAACCTTCTCTACCCGCCAGCCTTCCTCCTCGCCGGGAGCGCGCGATGCCCCGTAGGAGGCCTGGGCGTTGGAGGGCAGGATCACGGCGTTCACCGGGTCGTCCTGCAGGCGCCTCCGGTAGAAAGCCGACGCTCCGCCCTGCATCGTCACCGGCGAGGCGATGATGGCGCATGGGTTCGAGAGCACCCGCTCACGGGCCTTATCTTCGTTGGCGACCGCCCGGATGTTCTCCCCGAAGAAGAGCTCTTTAGGGTCCGTATGCTGCAGGTACGGCTTCATGTAGCCGAGCTGCTCAGCGTACAGACGCTCGGAGGTGGTCACTACCGAGCCGTCCACGTAGATGAAGACGTCGCGGTCGAGGCCGTACTCCTTGCCGTAGTGCTTGAGGCCGAGGATGATCTCCTGCGCCTGGCCCAAAGCGTACGTAGGGATCAGGACTATCCCTTCGCGCTCCACGGTGGTCTCATTGATGACCTCGATCATGGTCCGTATCGACTCGCTAAAGGGCTGGGGCTTCTGGTCGGCTAAAGTTGCCTCCATGATCAGCAGATCTATGTTCTTCACCTCAGGTAACCGTGCCGAGGGGATGGAGAAGTGGTCCTCCAAACAGATGTCGCCAGTGTGGAAGACTGTCGCCGAGCCGGTCTCGAAGAGCACGCTCGCCGCCCCGAGGATGTGACCGCTCTCGGTGAGCGTGATCCTTGCGTCCCCGACCTTTACGGGCTTGCCGAACGGCACGGGGGAGAGGCGCCTCTTCACCTCGCTCAAAGGCGCCCCGCCAGACAGGCCACTGCCCATTGCCGCGTGGTCGTTGAGCGCGCTCGCTATGAGCTTGGCCGATGGAGGCGTGCAGTAGATCGGCACGTCCGGCCGATCCCGGACCAGGAATGGTAACGCCCCGCAGTGGTCTAGGTGGGCGTGCGTAATCACTGCCGCGTCGAGCCCTTTTAACGCCTGGAAGTCGGGCGTCAGGATCCCCCTGCCGTCGGGCTTTATGCCGGCGTCTACCAGGACCTGCGTCCCCCCGAAGTCTAAAAGGTGGCTGCTACCGCCGACCTCGCCCGCCCCGCCTAAAGCCCTAAACGAGAGCGTCGGCCAGGGCTTCGCACGGGCGACCTCAGCGCTTTCGGAAGGCTCTTCGCTCGAAACGTCGTCCATTACGCCTGCTGCTCTGGCCGATCCGAGCGCCGCGAGCGTGTCCGCGCCGCCGACGGCGCTAACGGCGGCGCGGGAAGGTGAGGGATCCGGATCTTCCGCAGACTCTTTGCCGCTCTGTTGGGCGTCCGAAGAGCGTCTGGGAGAGCGGGATTCACGCAGGTCGGCGTGGGCGCGGAGCACGTTGCCCATGAACTCCATAAGCTGGGCGGTCCGCGCTGTGGCGTCTAGGGAGTTAGGGAGGGCGCTCACCTCATTCTTGACCGCGCGGACGAGGAGTTCCCCGAAGACCTCGTCCGCGAAGCGTGCATTCTTGAGGGCGTCCCGGATCCTGTCCCGCTCGGCGACGACACTTCCCAGCTCCTCGTGCAGCTCCTCCAGGCGCTCTGCGGCGGAGGAGTAGGCCCTCCGTTCGCCTTCGAGGATGCGCTCGAAATGCCGGGCCCTCCGCTCTAGTTCCGCGACCTTCTCGCTCATCTGGTCCCGGAGATCCAGCGCAACAGTGGCCTTTTCTTCGGACTTTCTCGCCCCTACCTCGGCGTCCTCTTTCTCGCCGCGCAAGACTTCGACTTCGCGCCCCAAAGCCGCGGCCCGCTCGTTGGCTGCTCTCGAGGCGAACGAGAGCCGCTCGTTCTCGCGCTTGAGGTGCTCGAATTGGGCTTCGAGCTCCGCGATGCGGGCATCTTCAGTGGCCCTTTTCTCGGCCTTCTGGTTCTCCTCGCGCCAGCGCTGTATTAGGGCTTCCACGACCTCCTCATCGGGCTCGGCCTCGTCGCTCAAAGCTGCCAGGAGCAACCCTTCCGTGGTGTGAGCCTTCGCGAGCTCCTCGACGTTGTCGGGCTCGAGGTCCTCCAGTGCTTCGTACGTCTCGGGCGGTATCTGCTCCGCGACCGCAGTGCGGAAGGCGCTCCAGGCGGTGATGTCGTTTACGATCCTGCGGGAGATGCCCCTAAGGATTGCCGACCCGCCTCCAGACTTGCGGGTCAGGGCGTCGGCCTGTATACCCCTGGGGAGCAGGGCCTCTTCGAGGCCGGGGACGTTCTTGCAGAGCTCTGCCAGGGTCTTCCTCGTGTCTAGGCGAGCGAGGCGGCGCTGCAGTAGTTCCTCCGGAAGGCTTTTGGGTGGGAGCGAGGGTGGCGCGACCCTGCCGGTGTCCTCTCCTGTGTCCTCAGTTCCGCCGTCTTTGGGTATAGGATCTGACATCGTATCTCCCCTCACGAATGCTAATGTTCTTTGGCGTTCTCATACGATCCAGATTTTATCATGGCCTTATTCCCAGCCTCGTGGGGCTTCTCTCGGGCGGGGGCTTGCTATAAACTCCTCGCGTAATGGGCGAGAAGCCGGAGAACGAAGCGAAGATCCGGGCGTATTCGCCCGGCCGTTACCCGATCCTCGTCGTGGAACTGCCTTCGGGCGAACTGCGGACGTTCTACTATGAGACCGGCTACGACCCCGAAAGAACCAAGCCAGTGGCCGAAGACTGGCTCCTGGAGAACGCCATAGGCCGCCACAGTTTCGTCGAGGTAAACCCGCCCCGTGAGGTCCAGCTCCTGGCCCTCAGAGACTACGTTCGCCGGGAACTCCTCGAAGAACCCTAAAAGAACTTTCGGTGCCCCAGCCTGCGTGACGCGGTCCTTATAGGGCTGAGAGCGCTTACTCGTCTTATGTGCTCTTACTCTTCTGCTGAGCGCTCTTCTGTTGGCTGTTGCTCGCTCCGCTACTCGTGCTCTGTTGTTGGCTGTTGCTCGCTCCGCTACTCGTGCTCTGTTGCGGTTGGGGGCCTTGGCTCGTGGTAAGGGTCACCGTGGTTCCAGGAGGAACCTGAGTACCCGCTTCGGGGTTCGTGCTGAGTACCTCGTTCTCCGGCCGGTTACTCGGTACCATAGTTACGTTCCGGTTCACACTCAGGCCTGCGGTTTGTAGGTTCTGGGCTGCCGTGATCCAGTCCTGGCCCGTGACGTCCGGAACGGTCACTTGGCTCGGCCCGGAGCTGATAGTGACGGCCACGGAGCTGCCCGGCTCCGCCTCGCTGCTAGCCTTCGGGCTCTGGGAGACGATGGAGCCCTCCGGCACCGAGTCACTCGGGGTCGTGCTCTGCGAGCCCAGCCTTAGGCCGGCCTCTTCAAGTATCCCTCTCGCCTGGACCGGCGTGAAGTTCGCCACGTCCGGCACCTCGACGGTCCCGGGTCCCTCGCCGACCGTGATCGTAACGGTCGAATCGACCTCGGCCATCACGCCGCCCCGCGGGTTCTGCTCCATCACGTAGCCCTCGTACTCTGCGGAGCTCTCCTCGGTCCTCTCCTCGAAATCGAAGCCTGCCCCTCTCAGGATGTGCTCGGCATCCGCACGCGTTTCGTTTCTGACGGCGGGCACCTCGGCCACCTGTCGTGCGCTGGTGACGACGGAGATCTCCGATCCCCGCTCGGCCACTCCGCCCGGCTCCGGGCTCTGGCTCAGGATCGCCCCTACGGGTTCCTCGCTGTCTTCCCTATCCACCTCACGGACCTCGAAGTCCTCGCCGGCTATGCCCTGCGCTTCCCGGACCGACGAGGCGTCCGTAAGGTCCGGGACCTGGGCCGGCGGGGTGAGATCCGGGAGCAGGCCCAGAGTGTAGGCACCCCCGCCGAGCAGGGCGAGGAGCAGGAGCAGTGGGAGCAGAAAAAGGGGCCACCTCCGGCGGCGTTTGACTTCCTTCGCTTCCGCTGGAGGCGCCACCGGGGTCTGCTGAGCCGTTCCCGCGGGCGTGACGCGGTTCATCACGCGGGTCGCCTCCAGTGCTGCGGGTTCGAGGCCGGCTAGAACCCTCTCCAGGTCTTCAATGAGTTCGTCGGCGTCGGCGTAGCGGTCGCCAGGGTTTTTGGCGAGGAGCCTGACGGTGACGGCGTTTATTCCCTCGGTCACCTCGGGGTTGATCTCCCGGGGAGGGGTGAGGTGGCCGTTGACGTGCTTCATTGCTATGCCTAAGGAAGTCTCCGCGTCGTAGGGGAGGGTCCCGGTAAGCATCTCGTAGAGGACCACGCCCAGGGAGTACAGGTCGCTCTGGGGACCCACCGGATCGCCCATCGCCTGCTCGGGTGAGATGTAGTGTGCCGTGCCCAGGATCAAACCCGTCTTCGTCATCGTGTCGGAGGTGGCGGCCCGGGCGATCCCGAAGTCCCCGACTTTGACGTCGCCCGCCTCGGTGATGAGGACGTTGTGGGGCTTTATGTCCCGGTGCACGACCCCGGCATGGTGGGCGGCCCTCAGAGCCTCTGCGATCTGCAACGCTACCGCTGCCGCCGTCCGTGGCCTCAGAGCACCGCGTTTGAGGATACGGTCCTTCAAGGTGCCGCCGGGCAGGTACTCCATCGCTATGTAGTATGTCCCGTCCTCGGACGCGCCCCGATCGTAGATCGAGATTATGTTCGAGTGACTAAGGGCGGCGGCGCTCTGGGCCTCTCGCCTGAAGCGCTCGACGAACTCGTCGTCGGCGGAGTAGCGGCCGCTCATGATCTTTAGCGCCACGTCCCGCTCCAGGACATCGTCGTGGGCGAGGTAGACCTCGGCCATGCCCCCGGAACCCAAGGGTCTGACGATTCGGTAGCGGTTGTCTACGAGCTGTTCCATACTTAGGGCATTATAGCGTTAGCCGCTCTGTCTCTGGCCAGAACTCTGGCTCGGGCCCTGACCAGGGGCCTTTTGCTGACCAGGGACTGCTTTCTGGTTCTGATTAGGATTCTGGAAGGGGATCACGATCTTTGGTTGGGCGGGCGGAGCTTTCGTCTTCGGTTGGGTAGGTTGGGTGGGTTGGGTGGTCTCCGGTGCGGTGGGTTGGGTGGTCTCCGGCGCGGTGGGCTGGGTGGTCTGCTGAGTCTCGGTTGGACCGATATAGGCCTCCATGAGACGGCGGGCGATGGGGAGGGCGGACTTGAAGCCCTCCTGCCCGTTCTCGACGAGGACGGCCACGGCGATCTCGGGCTCGTCGGCCGGGGCGAAGGAGACGAACCAGGAGTGGAGCTCGCCCCCCGGGGCTTCCGCGGTGCCGGTCTTTCCGGCCACCTTGATGCCAGGGATTTGAGCGCCGGTCTCCTCGTCGGTGATGGACTTCTGCATCATGTCGTTGAGCGTCTGTGCGGTCTCCGCGTCCAGTGCCCTTCCTCGGACGCGGGGGGTGGGCTTGTCGAGAATGACGCCGTCCGGAGAGCGTACCTCCCGTACCAGGCGGGGTTCCATCATAGTCCCATCGTTGGCGACGGCCCCGGTCACGTTTGCCATCTCGAAGACGTTGGTGACGACCGGGCCCTGGCCGAAGGCGATCTGGGCTATGTACCCCTGGACCCACTGCTCGGGCGGGAGTTCACCCAAGGAACTCGGGGCCACGGGCAGTGGGAAGTCCTCGTAGGGGTCTTCGAAGCCGAAGTCTAGGGCGGTCTGGGCCAGGAGCTGGGCGCCCACCTCCTCGTAGGCGATCCTGGCGAAGACGGTGTTTATGGACTTCTCGAGGGCCTCCGTGAAGGTCACCTCCCCGTACTCTCTGGCCCTATAGTTGTACACGTCGTACCCCGGCGTCTCGTAGGTTCCGGTGTCGTCGAACTCGTCGTCGGGGTCCACTCCGGCCTTGAGGGCTGCGGCGGCCGTGATGACCTTGAAGACCGAGCCCGGCGGGTAGAGCCCCTGCATCGCCCGGTTCAAGAGGGGGGCCTCCGAGTCCTGTACGAGCTCGGGGAGGTTCTCGTCTATGTTGTTTGGGTCGTAGGAGGGGTAGGAGACCATCGCCAGGATCTCGCCGTTCTTGGGGTTCAGCGCGACGACGGAGCCTCGGCCCGTGCTGCTCTGGGCGAGCTGGTCGTAGGCGAGGCGCTGGAGCTCGGGATCAAGGGTGAGCGTGACGTCGTTGCCGGCCTGGGGACCGCCTGTGACCTGGTTTATCAGCCCGTCCAGGGTCTCGGGCTCGCCGCCTCCGGAGAGGTTGTTGTTCTGGCCGATCTCGACCCCGCTCGCCCCGTACCTGGGGCTCCAGTAGCCGATAACGTTAGAGTACACCGACCCCTCCGGATAGACGCGACCGTAGGTGCCGTTGTCCTGCTCTTCGCTGCGGGCCAGCACCGTCTCGCCGTCGTTCGCCAGGATCAGGCCGCGCGGGACCCCCTGGACCCGCTGGGACTGCAATGAGTTGGCCGGGTCAGTCGCTAAAGACTCCTTCGCGTAGACCTGCCAGTAGGCCATGACGCCGACCAGAGCGACAAAGCCAGCTACGAAGAGGTAGAAGGTGCGCCTGAGCTGGGCGTTCAAGCTTTCCCCACCGCCCCACGCCCCGGTGCCTCTTCTTCGTCGGCGGTACGTTCTCCGGCCTTCTCGGAGACGACCAAGAGGAGTGCTGTGAGGATGAAGTTGCCGACCACCGAGGAGCCACCATAGGAGACGAAGGGCAGGGTGATGCCGGTCAAGGGGATGGCCTTCGTAACGCCGCCGATGATAATCAGGGTCTGCAAAGCGAACATGGCCGTGAGCCCGAAGGCGAGGAGTTTGGAGGCGTCGTCCTCGGCGAGGAGGGCTATCTTCATGCCCCGGTACACGAAGACGAGGAAGGCGAGGAGCAAGGCCGTCGCCCCGAGGAGCCCGAGCTCGCTGGCGACGGTGGAGAAAACGAAGTCCGTCTGGACGTTAGGGATGGTCTGGGAGAAGCCTTCGCCCAGGCCCGTGCCGGTGATGCCGCCATCGGCGATGTTGAAGATGCTCTGAGTGATCTGGAACCCCGACCCGGAGGGATCGGACCAGGGATCTAGCCAGATCTGAACGCGCACTTGTACGTGCGAGAACATGAGATACGTCGCGAACGAGCCCAAAGCGAAGAGGAGCGAGCCAAGGATGACGTAGGCGATCCGACCCGTCGCCGCGTAGAGCATCAAGAGGGGTACGGCGAAGAAGAGCAGGCTGCTCCCGAGGTCCTTCTCGAAGACGAGGAGCCCTAGAGAAACCGCCCACACGAGCGCCACAGGCCCGAAGTACTTCAGCGGTGGCAGCTGCACCCCCATCAACGAGCGGCTCGTCGCCGCCCAGGCGTCGCGCTTCTCGGCCAGGTAGCCGGCGAAGAAGACGACGAGCGCGATCCTGGCGAACTCGGAGGGCTGGACGTTCACCGGGCCTACGGCGACCCAGAGCCGGGCGCCGTTTACCTCGTAGCCCAAGGGCGTGAAGGTCGCGGCTATCATGCCGAGGGCGGCCAAGGCGAGGAGGTACTTGTAGGCGAACAGCTTGTGGTAGTCACGAAAGAAGAGGATCACGAACAGGAGGGTGCCGCTCCCGACGAGGATCCAGACCGCCTGCGTCAGGGCGAGGTTTTCGACGCCTTCCACCTCGGAGGTGAGCCGGTAGATCAGGACGAGCCCGACGCCGGTCAGGAGGGTCACTATCGCTAAAAGGAGGGCGTCCGCGTACGGCAAGAGGAGCCGCACAACGAAGTAGAGCCCGAAGAGGGTGCCGGCATAGTACGCGCCGTAGATCAGGGGCGGGCTGTTGGCCTCCTGCACGAAGATCAGGTTCGCGAAGCCCAGGGTGGTGATGACGAGCGCCAGGGCCATCGGCAGGGCCGCGCGTTGGGTCATCGTCCCACCGCCCTAGCGACTGCTCTCCAGATCGTTCACGACGTCCTCGACCTGCTCCTCCGACGAGTAGAGCCTGTGTTCCTCGATCTCGTCCCGGTAGCGTTCCTGGACCTCGGACTCTTCGAGGCCCGTCCTCCGGACCTCCTCGTTCAGCACGGGCGCATAGGGCAACCCTCGGTAGATCACCACCTCTCCCTCGTCGAAGCCCAGGAAATGCCTGCTCTGGCTCCAGAGGTAGACGGGCGTCAGGGCGGTCGCTAGCACCAGCGCCACCGCCAGGACCCGGACGAACGCCACCAGGGTGCGCCCGGAACGCCCGCGCTTCTGGCGCCTCCTCGCGCGCTTGCGCGCGGCTGCGCGCGAGCGCGCGAGCGCGCGAGCGCCCTGGTTCCCGCTCTTCAGGCGGCGCTTTGCACCGCCGGTGTCGTCCGCCTCCTCTGGCGTGACGGGCCTCATCTCCTGAGTGTCGCCCCGACGGGGAGGCGTGGCGGGGGGTTCCTCCTCTTTTACGTCCACGATCACGACGGTGACGTTGTCCACGCCGCCGGCATCGAGGGCTGCCCGGACGAGGACATGGGATGCCCTTTCGGGACCTTCGGGCGAGGAGGCGAGAAGCTCTAGCATCTTGGGCTCGGGGACCATGTCCGTGAGGCCATCGGAGCAGAGGAGAAGACGGTCCCCAGGCTCGACGGGGAGTACGATCGTATCGACCTCGACCTCGTCCTCGGCGCCCAAAGCGCGCGTGATCAGGTTCTTCTGCGGGTGCTCCGAGGCCTGGGCGCGCGTCAGGTCGCCGCTCCGGACGAGCTCGGCGACCAAGGAGTGGTCCTCGGTGAGCGGCCTCAAGTCGCCGTCCCTCAAGAGGTACGCCCGGGAGTCACCGACGTGCGAGATCTCCGTGACCGGCTCCTCTTCTCTTACGCCGAACCTCATCGCCACCACGGTCGTCCCCATGTTCGAGAGCTTCTCGTCGCCCCTTGCGGCATCGAGGATGCGCCTGTTAGCCTCTCCTATGGCGTCCTCCAACGACTCCGAGGGCACAACCTCTTTGAGGACCTCGATAACGATGGAGCTCGCGACCTCCCCGGCCTCGAAACCGCCGATGCCGTCAGCGACCACGAAGAGCGTCTCGTCCCGGCCCGTGCCCACCAAGATGGAGTCCTCATTGTTCTTGCGGACCTTGCCCGGGTCTGTGGCACCGTGGTGTTCGAGGAGGAGCATCCTAAAAATTCACTCCGAGTACCTGAAGGTCGTCGAGCCCACCCGCACCCGATCGCCGCTCCTCAAGAGCGTGGCGCCGACGGTTTTGCGGTTGTTGACGTAGGTGCCGTTGGTGGAACCCGTATCCTCAAGGTACAGGAGGCCACCGTGGCGGGTGAGCCTGGCGTGCTGCCCCGAGACGTAGTCGTCGTTCTTCAGGACGATGTCGCTCGCGTTCGAGCGGCCGATGCTCGTCGTGCCGCTCGCCACCGGGAACCGGGCGTTCGGCGCTAGGACATCCGAGTCCTCGACCACGAACGCCGAGAAACCGTTCCGGCTTTCGCCACCGAAGGCTTCCGAGCTGCCGCGTGGCGCACCGCCCTTTCCGGGGACGAAGGTCTCGTCCTCGGGAACGGCGCGCAGGTCGCCGATGCCGCGCCGGACCACGGCGTAGATGAAAGCGAAGAGCAACAGCAAGAGCAGAGCCTTCGCCGCCAAGAGCGGCACCTGCAGGTCGATCACGCCCCTACCGCCTCCTGTAGCCTTCTTCGTCCCCGGGGGCGGCATTGTCCATGCGCCGAACGAAGCGGGCGGTGATCCCGCCGAAGGTCAGCTCGTCGCCGCTCTCGATGCGCTCGCGGTCTATGGGCGCGCCGTCGAGGAGGGTGCCGTTGGTCGAGCCCAAATCCTCGACCACGAAGCCGTTGTCCGAGCGTGAGAGCCGGGCGTGCCGCCGCGAGACGTTCGGGTCCGAGATGACGATGTCGTTCTCCTCGCTCCTGCCCACGTTCCACGGCCCCCGTCCCTCCAGGGAGTGCGTCCTATCCCCCACGACCACCTCCGACACCTCCCGCGCGAGCCCGTGTTTCTTCGCCTCCTCGGCGGAGATGGCGGCGGTGCCCTGGCCTTCCTCGTTGGTACTCTCGGTGCGGAAGATGCGGGTCTGGCCCGAGGTGTCTTCCGGGGCTCCCTTCTCGCGGGGCCCGTCGGCGGGGCCGGTTAGCCTGGCGGTCACGCCGAACTCGCCGAAGCGCAAAGATTCTTCGGTTACGAACTGGATCTTCGGCGGGGTCATAAGATGGTAGCCTTTCGAGCGGGCGTGGGACGAGGCGTATTGGACCAGCTCGTCTTCCAGGGCGCTCTGGTAGGCCCTGATGGATTCCGTGTCTGCCTTGGAGAGGTGTACGGTGAAATCGTTCGGGGCGTAGGTCCTGGAGACGCTTACCATGCGGCCCTCGTCCATCTGCTTGACAAGACCCTTGGCGATCTCGACCGGGTGAACCTGACGCTTAAAAGCGCGACCGAAAACCCCCTCCACGAGAGACTCCATCCGCTTCTCTATCGAACGCAGGAAACCCAAAAAGACCTACCTACTAACCCTGGATATCAGATACCTTACAGTCCCGTACATTATAGCCGCGAGACCCAAAGAAGTCATAGCCTCTAAACGCGCCTCCGATGTGATCGAGACCGCCAAAACGTAACCCAAAACGCCGCCGCCGACCGCGAGGCCGAGCCCCAGTACCCACCGCCCGAACCGCTCCGCCGCTGCGACCAGCAGGCCCATAGCCGCCCAGAGGACGGCCAGCATGCTAAACGCGGGGTACGTCCGGACGAGTAACTCCCCCTGCTGGAGAAGCTGCACGGGATCCAAACTCCTTGGTAGGAGGTTGCCCAGAGAAAGGCCGAGGTAGGGGATCACTCCGTCCCCGAAGAAGGAGAGGTCGTAGAAGACGAGCGTGTAAGCTCCCGCCGCCGCCGATAGGGCAGCCCCCAAAGGCCCCATGAGCGCCCCGAAGAAGAGCGGCAGCCCCGCCCCCAGGTCCGTGGTGGCCAACGGGATGGCGAGGAGCGGCCCCAAAGGGAGCCGGCTCATGTCCCGACTAACGGAGCCGACGGCGACCCACAGGCCCCCCACGGCTGGTAGGAAAGCCGCGAACCCGAGGCCCGCCTGCTGGCTCATCACCAGCGCCACCGCCAGGGCGACTATTACCCCCAAAGAGCCCAGGCGTGGCAAGAGGTAGCTCAAGACACCGAAGCCTGCCGCGGCCCCTAAGGCCTCCGCACCGTTGAACAAGAGACCGGCCCCGAGGTAGCCGAGCCAACCGGCGATCAGACCGTTCACGATCCTCAAGATCTGACCTGCGTACATCCCGGCGATAGGGACTTTCTCCTTTGTGGCGTTCCTGGGGGAGTCCTTGGTAGTGACGCCAGTGCTCTCGCGGCGGCCGGTGAGGAGCCTCAGGGCCGCCGGGGCGCTCCGGGGCCGGTGGGCCGGGTTCGGGGAAGTCGCGCGGTTCACGAACTCTAAGAGGTGTGACGGCAACTCGTCCGGCTGGTGGGCCAGAAGCGCCCGGGCAGTGGCGCCGACGGCGTAGACGTCGGTGAGTTCGGTGGGGTTTTCGCCGTCCAGGATCTCGGGTGCTATGTAGCCGGGGGTGCCGACAGCGTAGCCGATCTGCGTCAGGCGTGTGTCCCCGGCCCGGTAGGCCACCCCGAAGTCGGTGAGTTTCACCCTACCGTGGTCGTCCACAAGGGCGTTCTGGGGCTTTATATCCCGGTGGATGACCCCCTGCGAGTGAGCGTAAGATAGGGCTTCGAGGATCTGAGCCAGAACGTCCACGACCTCGTCCAGAGAGTAGTGCCTGGCGGCGACGTCGAGCGGCACCCCGCGGACGAACTCGGTCACCAGGTACACCTCGAGATCCCCGGGGATGACCTCGATGGTCTCGACGATATTCTTGTGACGGAGGCCCTCGGCGATCTGGCCTTCCCTCAAGGCCCGCGAACGCTCTTTGGCACTGTAGATCGGGATGACCTTGACGGCTACCTCCCGGAGGCCGCTAAGCCCTCTGAGAAAGCTCTTCTTCCGGGAGCCGTCCGCCGGATAGGCCCGCCACACGGTCGCAAACCCGCCCCGGCCGACCATCTCCGCGAGCGCGTAGCGACCCTGGCCGGGAGCTTGACCACCGATGTAGCGCGTCTCGGACACGTACGGCTATTTTATAGCGTAACGCGGGCCATTTGTTACTATCCTCCAAGGCTTTGCACCAGAATTGCAAGCGCCTATAAGAAAAAGTGGTTTGTTCAGACCCGACCTACTACCTCTAGTGGACGACCCCGACTATTGGTGCAAGCCTAGCCTCCGAGAGATGCTCGTAAAGTGTAGTTTTTCGCCCCCCGTCTTGGTAGAATCTGCCGGGTTTCTGGGCGAGTGGCGGAATTGGTAGACGCGCTAGGTTCAGGGTCTAGTGTCCGAGAGGACGTGGGGGTTCGAGTCCCCCCTCGCCCACGACGAAGCCGCCCCCTCCTCGGAGGGGGCGGGCCTCTATCTACGTAAGTAGGGGGTTGTTCGTGGAGCGCAGATCCCACAGGTTCGCACCATCGGTCCGGCGCCCGAGGTCCACGGGCTCCAGAGGCGGCCCCAAGCGACCCCGCCGCGAGCAGCGAACCCTGCCGCCGTGGCTTACGCTCCTTGGGAGCATACTGTTCCTCGTCCTCTGCTTCACCTTCATCTTCTTCGTCGCGAGGAGCTGCGTGGCAGCCCAGGAGGGCACCCAGGTCCGCAAATACGTAACCAGCGCGGACAGTACTCTAAGCGACTCGACCAACGTGGGCAACGAGGAGCTCGAGCCCGCGATCTCGAGCGCCCTCGAAGATCCTGGGAACGTGGACGCTCCGGCCGTCCGCCGGGCGGCGGACGCGACCCAGAAGGGTTACTTGGACGCCCTGCGCAACGAGGAGGTGCCACCGGAGTTCGAGGACGTCCACCACTACATGGTCACCGCTCTGGGCATCCGCTCCGCCGCAACCGAGAACCTAGCCGAGACCGCGGAAGGAAATAGCGAAGAATTCGGGGAGGTCCTCTCGTCGGCGGTGGAAGACTACAAGCTCAGCGACGCGATCGTCGGCAACCACTATGTCCCCGCCTCTGAGGAAGCCCTCAAGGAAGCTAACCGCAGGAGCGATCAGAACTATCTCCACCAGCCCAAACCGTTCATGGACTATGAGGCTTTGGGTCTCTCTAGTAGCGGCGCCCGAGACGAACCCTCCGCCCCCGAAGACCCCAGCGCCTCGCGCGACGTGAGGGTCTTGGGCCTCCAAGTCGCCGGCCGACCACTGCCCCCGGGCGGTAACGTCATCCTCACCGGCTCCGACGAGCTCGTCTTCTCTGTGACCGTTGCCAATAGCGGCGAGGTCGCCGAGGTCAGCATCCCGGTGGAGGTCGTACTCAACACCAGGGCCGAGCGACAGGCTCTGCAGGCGACCGTCGAGCGCATGGAGCCTAACGGTCAGACCACCGTGGAGGTCAGGGGCTTCAGGCCCGGCGAGTTCGAAGAGACTGCCGAGGTCAACGTCAGAGCCGGCCCCGTCGAGTACGAGCAGAAAGAGGACGACAACACTTTAGCGGGTACGGTGACGTTCGGGATCTAAAGAAGGAGGCTAGGGACTTGGTAACGGCGTTTGTCTTGGTCAGAACGGAGGGAGAGAGGGTGCAGGAGGCGGCGCAGGCCATGCTCAAGGTCGAGGGCGTGACCGAGGTCTACTCCGTGACCGGCCCCTACGACCTCGTCGTCATGGTGAGGATACCCGACTTCGAGCGGCTCGCCGAGATAGTGCCCGAGAGCCTCGCCCAGATCCCCGGCGTCGCCCGCACCGAGACCATGGTCGCCTTCCGCTGCTACTCTAACTACGACCTCGACCGCATCTGGTCCCAAGGGTTTGAATAGCTCTCATCGGTCAGCATTGAGGTGGGCGAATCGAAACGGCCCAGCTCCTCTTGTGCCGGTGGAAAGCAGCCGACGGCTGGTTGCTGAAAGCTGTACGCTAACTCTGCTCCTCGGCCATCGCCGGGCGGGTGTTCTCGATGAGGTAGGCGACGACGTCGAGGAAGTCGTTGCTCTCCTCGTAGACTCGGCGCTGGTGTTGGCTGCCGGTGCCGCCCTCGACTAACTCGAGGACCTCAGAAAGCTCGTTCTCGCAGCTTAAGTCCTGAGAGACGGGGCGCAGCTCGTCGACGAGGTTGCGAGTCACCTCTCTGGCGGGGATCGAGCGGCCTTCTTTCGTATCGTAGAAGGCAGCTTCGAGGCCGTGGCGGGAGGCACGGAACTTGTTTTCGTAGGTGATCTCGCGGTCGTAGGGGCCACGTGAGCCCTCGGCGAGGGCATTCGCGACGAGGCACTGGGTGAGGGCGGTGAGGGCGACGGCGGAGCGGAGGCTCGTCTGGGAGTCCAGAACTCTAAGCTCTATGGTGCCGATATTGGGGTGGGGCCTTACGTCCCACCAGCAGTAGGTGTAGTCTTGCATCGCGCCCGCGGCGATCATGAGGTCCACGTAGCGCTCGAAGGCTTCGTAGTCGGGAAAGGCGGGGGGTAGGCCCGCCCTCGGGAAGGTCTCGAATACCTTGATGCGCGTGGACTCGTAGCCAGTGTCCATCCCCTGCCAAAAGGGGGAGTTGGACGAGAGGGCCAAAAGTAGCGGGACCTGCTCGGAGAGGCGGTTGTGGGCCTCGATGACCTCTTCCTTGGAGTGGACACCCACATGGACATGTTGGCCGAAGATCACCTCGCGCTGGGCGACCCAGCGCAGGGTTTTTATTACGGTTTTGTAGCGTTCCTGGTCGGTGATCTTCTGGTCCCTGTAGCGAGAGAAGGGGTGGGTGCCGGCGGAGGCCAGGGCGGTCCCGCAGGCCGCGGCCCAAGATCCCACCCGGCTCCTTAGCTCCTTGAGGATCCCCTCCGCCTCTGCGACCGTCACGCACGGCGGGGTCTTTATCTCTAGGACCGACTGGAAGAGCTCGTAGGAGACGGCCTCCTTGAGGTCCTCTGGCAGCCGCGACATGATCTCCTCTATCTTCGGGACGAGCTCGCCCGTGGTTGCGTCTACGATGTGAAGCTCTTCCTCGACCCCCAAGGTGTGGTCTTTGCTCCCGTTGAACTTTACAGGCATGACTTCTCCTTGAGCTATGTCCGCCACCACGGCGGCCCCTATCCCTTCCGCCGCCGACTGGCGCCCGTATAGTATCCGTTCCGCGACCGCGCGGCCAAGCCGAGCCTAGCAGTGCCCTGCTCTAACGCGGCCGGAAGGGTGCCTCGGGGGCCGCGGCTCTTCGGGACGCACACGAAGGGAGTTATATTGAGCGTGGATGGATCGTATCCCCCTATGACCAAATAGATCCCACAAAAAGTCGATAAGAGAGCCAGAAGCCTCAAGGCCCCGAGCGTTTCTTTCAAATTGACCCAGACCAAAAGTACCACGAGCGCCGCGAGCTGTAGAGTAGTATCGCTGCTGTCCCGACGGTGCACTCGCGCACCGTGTTGCAGTAAAGCAGGTAGAACGCTCCCACCCCGATAAACCCCAGAGGGACCAGGAACAAGAGGCCCTCCGGGAGATTCTCAAACCCGATATCCCCCGCGACAGCTGCACGAAGAGGAGCATTACCGCCCAGCCGACCGACGATCGCACCGCCACTAAAGTCTCGAAGGTGACGACTTCGGCGTACAGGATCTTCGCGAAGAACCCCAAAGTGCCCCAGATGGAGGCCGCAGCCCCGACGCGAGGAAGCCCACGAAAAGATCTTTGGATGAAGGGGACCGCCCTGGTTGTCAATAGGCGCTCGTCTTGAGATTATTCCGTCACCCCGCCGGTGATAGATCGTCCGACGTCGCGTGCGGAGCGCGTTGCTGTGGGTACGCTAATGCCGGTCGAGCTTGCGGGCGATCTCGTTGACGCCTAGCCGAAAACAGATGGACCGGCCGTGCGGGCAGGTGGCGGGGAGATGGCTCGTGAGCCAACTTTTTATCAGCGCCTCCATCTCTGGCTGCGAGAGTTTGTCGCCTAGTTTTACGGCTGAGTGGCAGGCGATGGTGGCGAGGATGTGGTCCTCGCGGCGGCGGCCCGGGCCGGTCCCTTTGGCGGCGGCCAAAGCTTCTTTGAAGGCACCCGCCACGTCCCGGCCAGCTAAAGTAGAGATTACGCCGGTGATCCTGAAAGAGTTCGGGCCGAAGGGCTCGGCTTCAAAGCCGTACACGGCGAGCTCCTCCAGGTACTCCGCCGCGTTGGTCGCCTCGCCGGGCGAAAGCTCCACGACCTCCGGGACGAGTAGGGCCTGCGTGGTGGCCAAGGCCTCACCCGCCGTCCCTTCCTCAGCGCTGTTGAGCCGGTCTAGGATAGCCCGCTCGTGGGCGACGTGCTGGTCCACGATCCACAATGACCCCAGCTCCTCGAGGAGGATGTAGCCCGCCGCGAGCTGGCCGATCACGTGCAGGTCCTCAAGCGAGGGCAACGCCCCACGCTCCGGCAGCTCCGGCACCTTGAAGCGCTCCTCCTGCGGCGCCGTCTCTGAGATCTCGCCAGAGAGCGGGTTCGAGGCCTCGGTGAGCCGATTACGGACCTCTTGCAGATCCCGAGCGGGCGGCGAGTAGCCGGACCTGCGCTCCGCTACGCGCGAGTAGGTGACCGGCGCATCGTGGGGCGGGAAGCTCTCTTGAGCGTAGGAGTGCTGAGCCGGTCGCGGGGTGGCCGCGGGCAGGGGCGGGCGCCCCTCTATCGCCTCCCGGACCGCGGCAGCTATCGTTGCGCGGGCGGCCCGCTCCTCGGAGAAGCGCACGATCTGCTTCGTGGGATGCACGTTGACGTCTACCCGGCGGGGGTCGACCTCGATGTGCAGGGCTACCGGCGGGTATCGGCCCGAGGGGAGCGTGGCACGGTAGGCGTCGTCTATACCGCGGGACAGGTTCTCGGCCCGCACCCAGCGGCCGTTCACTGCTATCGTTTGGCTCGCGCGGCTGCTCTCGGTCACGCTCGGGAGGGCGGCGTACCCGGAGACCTCGAACGCCCCGGACTCATACTCCACTCGCCTCATCGCCCGGGCCTTGGCGACGCCGTGAACCTGGGCGAGCCGTTCGAGGAGATCCCCGGCGTGGGGCAGCGAGAGGTAGTCGCGACCCTTCTCTGTCAGGCGGAAGGCGACCGAGGGGTGGGCTACGCCTAGGTGCGTGAGGACCTCCACAATAGCCGCCCGCTCTGCCCGTGCACCCTTCAAGAAAGCCCTTCGCGCGGGGACGTTGTAGAAGATCCTGTCCACGAGGACGGTGGTGCCCTTGGGGTGCGAGGTGGGAGAGACGCGGGCCTCTCCTCCGCCGTCCACCGCTACCTTCGTGCCCGCACCCTCGCCGGTCGAGGTGGTGAGGCAGAAGGCCGAGACGCTCGCCACAGAGGCCAGAGCCTCGCCCCGGAAGCCCAGGGTTGACACGGCTTCGAGGTCCGAGACGCTCTCGATCTTGCTGGTCGCGTGCCTCAAGACCGAGAGCGGGGCGTCCTCGGGGGTCATCCCCGAGCCGTCATCGCGCACCAAGATGTGCGACGTGCCGCCGTCGCCGAGCTCTATCTCCACCCTCGTTGCCCCGGCGTCCAGAGCGTTTTCGGCCAGCTCCTTGACCACGGAAGCCGGTCGGTCCACGACCTCGCCGGCCGCCACCTGCTGGGCAACCTTGGGGTCAAGAACGTGGATGCTCATGAGGCCTGGGTCGTAAACATAGATCGGTAGAAATTGTACACGCCAAAGCGCTTTTTCCCACGGCCCCTGAGGGACTCCCTGGACGGGCCTCGGAAGTGTACAATCCGGGGCTATGCTGAAGGAGAACGGATGACGAACGAAAGCGGGGCTTCGCCCGAGCCCCGGAAAGAAGCGCTGCCGCTTGACGAAGTCAGCAGGCTCGTCGAGCTCCTGACCGAGAGCGGGGTCGGCGAGATCCGAGTCAGGCAGGGGGATCTGGAGGTCAACGTGAAGGCCAGGACCGATGCCCTCGCCGAACAACCACACCCCATGCCTCGTGAAGAGATCGCCCTTGTCCCCGAGGAGGCGGAAGCATCGGTGGAATCCCTGCCCGAGCGGAACGGGAGCTTGCACGTGGTGCGCTCTCCGGTGGTAGGGACGTTCTACCGGGCGCCGGCGCCGGGGGAGGAGCCTTACGTGGAGGCGGGGGACCTCGTCGGCAAGGGACAGACGCTATGCCTCGTCGAGGCGATGAAGCTGATGAACGAGATCCCCGCGGAGGTTTCGGGAGAGGTGGTCGAGGTCCTGGTCGAGAACGCGAAGGGCGTCGAGTACGACCAGCCGCTCTTCCGCATCCGGTCCGAGGCCCCCTCCTAGGTCCCGTGATCGGCAAGGTCCTCGTCGCGAACCGGGGCGAGGTAGCTCTGCGCGTCATCCGCGCCTGCCGCGAGCTGGGCTTGAGGAGCGTCGCCGTCTACTCGACCGCCGATGCGGACTCTTTGCACCGACTTTTGGCCGACGAGGCTGTCTGCATAGGACCTGCTCGAGCCCAGAGCAGCTACCTGAACATCCCTGCCATCATCTCCGCCGCCGAGCTAACGGGCGCGAGCGCCATCCACCCCGGCTACGGCTTTTTGGCCGAGAACGCCCGGTTCGCGGAGATCTGCGAGGCCTGCAACATAAAGTTCCTCGGCCCCGCCTCCTCGATTATAGCCCGCATGGGCGACAAAGCTTCCGCCCGGCGGGTGGCGATGGCCGCGGGCATCCCCGTTACCCCCGGCAGCGACGGTTCGTGCCGGAGCGCCGTGGAGGTAAAGCGCGTGGGGGCGGAGGTCGGCTACCCGCTGGTCATAAAGCCGAGCGCCGGTGGCGGGGGCAAGGGGATGCGCGTGGTCCGCGCCGAGGACGAGGTCGAGGACGCCTACCTGCGGGCCAGCCGGGAGGCCGGGGCGGCCTTCGGCGACGGCTCATTGTACGTCGAGCGTTTCATAAGAGAGCTCCGCCACGTGGAGGTGCAGGTCCTGGCTGACGGGCGCGGGAGGGTGGCGATCTTCCCCGAGAGGGACTGCTCCATTCAGCGCCGCTACCAGAAGCTGGTCGAGGAGTCTCCAGCCCCGAACCTGCCCGAAGGGGCCCGAGAGGGCATAAAGTCCGCCGCAGCCTCGCTCGTCGAGTCCTTGGGCTACGAGGGCGCTGGGACGGTCGAGTTCGTGTACGCGCAGGAAGAGTTCTTCTTCATCGAGATGAACACGCGGCTGCAGGTCGAGCATCCCGTGACTGAGATGGTCACGGGCGTGGACTTGGTCGCCGAGCAGCTCGCCGTGGCCTCGGGGGAGGGGCTATCCGTTTCCGGGGAACCGAGCTTGTGGGGGCACGCCATCGAGTTTAGGATCAACGCTGAGGACCCCCGGCGCAACTTCTTGCCCCAGACAGGCCCGGTCGAGTTCTACAACCCGCCCGGCGGTCCCGGGGTGCGGGTGGACTCGCACCTGTACTCCGGCTTCAAGGTCACACCGTACTACGATTCCTTGCTCGCTAAGCTTATCGTCCACGCGTCCGATCGGGACGCGGCCCTCAGGCGCGGGGTAAGGGCCCTGGATGAGTTCGCCATCGCAGGGTTAGAGACGACGTTGCCCTTGCATCTCGCGATCCTGGAGGACGAGGCTTTTAGGCGGGGAATGGTCTCGACGCGCTTTTTGGCCGAAAGGGAGCTCAAGAGCGACGGAAGGGGGCTCCTACGACTCGCCGCAGCCGGCCGATCCTCTCCTTCGTCTTAGGAGGCTCCTCCTTAGGAGGTGGGTTCGGGTCCGTGCCCTTCTCGTCCATCCGTTTTACCCACAGCTCGTGCACGAGGATATGCAGCGCCGCGACCAGGGGGATCGCGATCAGGACGCCCACGAAGCCGAAGAGCGTACCCATAATGAGAAGCGCGAAGACGATGATCACCGGGTGCAGGGAGACCACCCGACTCATCACCAACGGTTGGACAATGTTCCCCTCGACGAACTGCACCCCCGCGTACGCGAGGATCACCCACAGTGCCTTCACGGGGTCGTCGGCGAGGGCCAGGAGGATCGGCGGTATCACGGAGATAGCCGGCCCGACGAACGGTATAAAGGCCAAAAGCCCACTCAGGATACCCAAAAGGAGCGCGAACGGTATCCCGATAACGAATAGGGCCACGGTGAAGAGCATCCCGATAACCGCCATCGACACAAGCTGTCCCAAGAACCACCTCTGGACGTTCCAGTACATCTCGTTGAGGATCTCACGAACCCTCTCTCGCCAACCGGCCGGGTAGAGCGCCACGAACCCGTTCACGAGCGGCTCGGGCTGCGCGACCGCGAAGATGGTCGAGACCAAGACCACGAACCCGAAGGAGAGGACGTTCGCCACGCTCGCGCCTACGCTGACGAACGTCGAGAACGCGCCGCCGGAGAGGAAGCTCCGCGCGGCATCCAGAAGCTGCTGCAGATCCGGGAGGACGATCTCCAGGCCGAAGCGGCCCCGCATGTTCTCGACGAGCCCCTGCACCTGGGAGAGAAATACCGGCGCGTCCTCTGCCAGCTGCAAGGCCTGGTCCTGCACGATGGGCGCCAGCGCCAGAACCACCAGGATGAGGGCGAAGACTAGGATCCCCAGCACGATCAGAGTCCCCCAGACGCGCGAGAGGCCCTTGCGGGCGAGGTAGTCTACGGGCCGGCTGATGATGATCGAGAAGAGCAGCGTCAGGAGGAGGACCAGCATCACGGCCCGGATCTGGTAGACGAAGTACACCGCGAGCAGGAGTGCGAAAGCCAGACCGACCCCAGCGTAGACGGTGCGTCTCTGCGTTTCGAGATCGGCGGTCAAAGAACCCCTCTTATAGCTGCCTGCGCCGGTCGTTTCGTTCGGCGGTGTTCTCGCAATTATACGCCTTCCCGCCGAACACCCCGACGGTCGGCGTGTTATCGTTTAGCATCCGGTTTTTGGGTCCTGAGCGCGGAAGGAGGGTCATTGGCGGAAGAGGTTCAGCGGGAGGAGAAAAGGCTCCTCTTCGGCGGCATGGCCCGCCGAGGCGGGGTGGACTTCTTCGGGCCCAATTACACCAGCTCCGCCGAGCGCCGGGACGGCAAGATCTACGTCTGGATAGACCCCTCGAAGCTCTGGCAACCCGGAGGCGTCCTGGGTCGGATCTCCAAATGGCCCGTCTTGCGCTCAGTCTTCTTCTGGGTACGCATCCTCCTGCAGCTTTTGGGCTCGATCTGGGCCCTCGTCTCCTTCGTCGGGGTCATAGCCGTCCTCTGGCTCTTCGTGAGCCTTATGGATTTCGGGTCAGAGTCCCTCGGCGGGTTCTTCGGCGCCGTGCTTGCTTTCTTCGCCATCTTCCCCATCCTGCCGGTTCTCCTCCTCTTCTTCTCCGCCATGAAGTTCACCTCTATCGGCCGCTACCACGGCGCCGAGCACAAGGCCGTCGCCGCCTACGAAAAGTACGGTGAAGTCACCTTAGAAGGCGCCAAAAGCATGAGCCGCCTCCACCCCCGCTGCGGCACCAATATCCTCATCTACATCTTTTTCGCCGCCCTCGTGGACCCACTCATAGACTGGGCTCCCTGGGGCGTCCTCCAGTTCATACTCATAAGCGAGGCATGGTTCGTCTTCGGCAAGACCCGGGCATCCATCGCCATCGGCGACTTCGTCCAGAAGTACCTCACCACCTCCGAGCCAGGGCGCAGGGAGCTGGAGGTCGCCGTAGAGTCCCTGAACGAGCTTTTGCGCGCCGAAGGAGGCGAGCGCGGCGCCGCGAAGGAGCCGATCTTACTCTCGCCACGGTACTAGTCCTCCGTCACTCACTCACCGATAAGTACAGGCTGCGGAGCTTGGGGCGCGCCTCCTCCATGCTGAAGCGCCAATCGACGCTTGCGCCCTACCGGTTGCACTCCCTTTGCCAGGCTTAAGCTCCCGCTCGAGCGTCACGACGTCCGGCAGTCACCGCTAGAGGCACTGCCTGTCCAGAACCGAATGCTCGATCTCGACGATGTTCGACCACAGCGCTCGTCACTACCACGCTAATGACACTCTCGAAGCTCGTTCTTAGCACTGCATGTCTACGTAACGCTGGCTTACGGTAAGATGCAAGGCAACTGCTTTAAGCAGAAGGGAGGCACAGTATGGCAAAACTCGACGGCAAGGTAGCGATCATCACAGGAGCATCCAGCGGTATTGGGGAGGCGACGGCGGAAGCATTGGCTGCAGAAGGAGCGGCGGTAGTGGTCGCCGCTCGTAGAGAAGAGCGGGTCGAAGATGTGGTAGGGCGAATAGAGGACAACGCAAGCACAGCACTCGCGGTTGCTTGCGATGTAACTGACGAAGAGCAGGCGCACGCCCTGATCCGGAAAGCCAAAGAGGAGTTCGGGCGGGTGGATATCCTGGTGAACAATGCCGGTGTAATGCAGCTCTCCAAGATGGAGAAAGGACTCTCTGACGAGTGGCGCCGTATGTTCGATATCAATGTACTCGGGTTGCTTTACGTCACCGACGCCGCGATACAGGTAATGAAGGAGCAGGGCTCGGGACACCTGGTGAACATAAGCAGCCTGGTCGGACGCAAGACAGGTCCCTTCCGGGGAGCCTACGCCGGGACGAAGTCTGCCGTCAACGCCGTCTCCGAAACCTTGAGGATAGAGCT
>JALZFJ010000278.1 GCA_030867425.1 Actinomycetota bacterium
ACCCCGACCTCGTCTCGGGGGAGCGTGGCAGCGGTCGCGTTGGTGTTCGGGGAGGTTATTCCAGCGAAGCCAACGCCGACCCCAAGCATGCCTGCGGCAACGAATAAGGCCGATGCGCCTACCCCGAAAGCGGAGAGCGCCAGCAGGGAGAGCGTCATCGTCGCGAGGCCTGCGAGGATAAGAGGCCGTGAGCCCACGCGGTCGGAGAAACGCCCGGCAAGCGGGGAGAGCAAGGCCACGGCGACGGCGCCCGGCGCTAGTGCCAGGCCTGCCGCTCCAGGCCCAAGTCCATTGACATCCGCAAGCAACAGCGGCACGAAGATGATGCTGGTGAGGTTGGCCAGCATCCCGAGAAATCCGACCGCTGCGCAGGTAAGGTAGGCACCGTTACGCAAGAGCCGCGGGGAGACGAACGGTTCAGGTGTTATGGTAATGCGTCGGGCGAAGGCCGCGGCCGCGAGCGCTGCCGTGACGAACGAGCCCCACGAGAGAGGTGAGTAGAAACCCCTGACCTGTCCCTCGGTGACGCCGAAGAGGAAGAGCCCCGCGGCGAGCGCGAGCAGGACGCCGCCGGGCAGGTCGAAGGAGGAGTCGCTCTTATCGGAGAATACATCCGGCAGGACGCGGAGCGAGGCGGACAGGAGGATCAGGCCAAGGAAGAATGTCCCATAGAATAGGCTGTGCCAGCCGGCCAGCTGTACTACCACACCGCCCACCACTGGTCCCACGGCGCCGCCGACGCCGACGCTCGAGACGATCAATCCTAACGCGCCGCCTCGTTGGCCGGGAGACAGGAGCTTCGCGACCGAGGTGCTTGAGAGTGCCGGTATCGCCGCTCCCCCCGCCGCCTGCAGGACACGCCCGGCGACGAGCACCGGCAAGTTTGGGGCCAAGGCGCAGACCAGGGATCCCGCGGCGAACCCCACGAGACCGACCGAGAATGCTTTTCTGAGACTGTAGACGTCCGCCAAGCGTCCGTAGAGCGGGATACCAACGGCGAAGAAGAGTAGGTAACCGCTTATTACCCAGCCTGCCTGCCCCTCCGACACTCCAAACTCCTCCCCAATGGTCGGCAGCGCCACATTCACCATCGATCCGTTCATCACGATGATGAACACAGCCGAGACGATGACGGTCAGGAGCAGCCGGACCGGGACAGCAACCCGAGCGCGTTCCGTACCAGGAACCTTCTCCGACTCATTCACGAAGACTATTCTTACATGGACAGTGCACGAGTAACGAAGCATAGTGACGGGAGCCGTGCAGGCTGCTGAGCAGTTGTGCAGTATATCCGAAAGGGCTCGACTTTGAGCAAACCCCACGAGCCCTACCCGGGGTGGGACCAAGGATAACCGCTAGGCCAGCAAGAATGTGGAGCTTACGAAGAACATCTTACCGGACAGGTATCATGCCCGCTCGGCAGTGCTCACGGGTGGAGCCACGTTGCAAACCGGAGGCGGGGGTGTGTTCGAACCAGGATTAACTGATCCAGCGTTAGGTATAGTTAGGATCAGGCTGAGACCATGACAGTACCACTTACGCTACCAGTTATGGGTTAGGATCCGCGAGGATTCGTAGGTGCCTGATGACATCGCCTCTACGAATCAGAAGGTCACAGGTTCGAGTCCTGCCGAGCGTGCCCACGAGGGTCTCGCACTTGGAGGGGTTTCCTCTTCGATCTGAGTCCCCACAAGAGTTTGCTCTACACCGTTTGACCGCAATTAGGTGCTTGAATCTTCCGTAGAGGAGCCGAAAGACCTTGGACAAGGCGTGTTCTCTCCACGGCTAATTGCTCGAACTCATATCCCACCACCAACTACTGTGACGTCTTCTCCCTCGCGAGACCGCCCAGTTACTATGGACAATGAACTGAGCGGGCAATGAGAGAGCGATAACCCCGCCCAGCTGGGTATATGAGGTCCCGAGGAGGACGAGCATGAAAGGTATGTTCAGCAAGCGCAGGAGGACTCGGGTAGGTTAATACTGTGGTTGGCCCGACCTCCGGCCTACGCGGGTGGTGTGGTCCTTTACACTTGCGCGCCGTGCGTAGCGAGCGTCTTGGCTCACGGCCGCCGGTCGCCCTTGATAGTAGTAGCAGGGCCGCTTACGCGACCCGTATGCCCCTGGCTATGAGACGGACGTTCCAGTTGGGACCGAGGGTGGTGAAGTCGCCGTAGTTCTCGATGCAAACCTGTAGCGAGACTGTATCACTACCGGTCGGGGCCGTCACCGCCAGATCGGTCGGTTCGACTTGCAGTACCTCGGTGACCGCGTACGTGTACGTCTGACCGAGGGAGTCCGTAAGAGTGAACTCGTCACCCGGCACCATGGAGGGCAAGTTGAAGAAGATGTGATCGCTGGGAGTCCCCGGGTAGCCGATGCGGTGGCCGGCGATATAAGTGTTAGAACCAGGTATCCAAGGGAAGCCTGTGCCGGGCAGATGGCCCACGCCCAGTGCCAGCCCACCCTCCTCCGAAACGTCATCCGACACCAGGGTATTGGCTATACCCAGCTTTGGGATGGTCAGGTACATTATGGAATTATCCGGTACTACTGGTGCGGCCTCGTCTTCACTTGGCACTAATGGAGCGGCTTCGTCTTCTATTGGCATTAATGGAGTGGCCTCATCTTGTGCCTCTTCCTCCTTGATTGCGAGATCAGCCTCTAGATCAGCAGCTTCGGCCTCGGCGGCCCCCTCTTCGTCGTTGGTCGCCAACGCTTCGGCGGCCACATCGTTAACGGGCTCCGGCACTGCCAGCCCAGGAGTAGGGTTCGAGACCTGCTCCACGCTCTCGACATCCGACTGCAGTACGGCGTCTATCGTCCGATCGGCACCATAAAATACCAACGCTCCAAGGATCAGAACAACCAACCCGATGAATACAAAAAGACCCGTCCGACGACGTTTGTTATGTGTCCGCCTCCGAGCCCGCCGTCCCTGATTCCGCTTTTTCTCGAGGAGTATCATGCGAAAGATTGTAGCCTACCTTCTCTACATTCGGCTCGGTCCGCTTACGGGCCTTGCACAAAAAGTCGGGGTGCGATACTAGAAGTATGTTAGTTAGGTTCTGAACTAATCACTTTCCTTTGTAGTCGCGGGCCATTTAGGTGCAAGGTCCCGCTTGTCTTTGAAGTCCTCTGAATTTCTAGAAAGCGCGGTGTCGGAAGCCCACTTTCCGAGGTTACCTCTTCTCGGTAGCTCGGTGCTGGGATCATGATATGACCACTTACGCTACCACTTATGGGTGGAGGTCCACGGGGGTCCGTAGGGACCTAGTGACAACGCCTCCCGAGCAAAACCCCGTAAACGGGGGCCGAAGGGGA
>JALZFJ010000282.1 GCA_030867425.1 Actinomycetota bacterium
TCGACCCCACTCTCCGCGAGCGCCCAGGCGATGCCGCGCGGGTAGTCTGCCCACGAGGAACCTCCACGGTAGTCTTCGAGGGGACGCTCCTCGTCGAAGTTCGTCGAGAAGAGGACGTCTTCTTCCCTGTCGGAGGTGGGACCGACGGCGCAGGCGATGCGGCGGTCTATGGCACAGGGCAAGACGAAGCCGCCGTTGTAATCGGTGTGTTCCCCGATCAGGTTCACGCGACCCGGTGCGCTCGCGACGAGCTCTGGCGCCTCCCCGAACCTCTCGGCGAAAGCGCGCGCCGCCTCTTCCTCGATCTGTCGCAAACGGCCCTCCTACTCGTACCCGCGCGGGTGGCTTCGCATCCAGTCCCAGGCATCGGAGATCATGGCCTCTAAGGACGGCTTCTCGGGTGCCCAGCCTACCTCTTCCCGGATCTTTTCGCTGGCCGCTACCAGCACCGGTGGGTCTCCCGTCCGCCGGGAGGTCTCGACGGCTTCTATGCGGCGGCCCGTGACCTGCCGCGCCGCCTCTACGACCTCCCGCACCGAGAAGCCAGCACCGTTGCCGAGGTTGTAGACGCGGTGTTCGCCCGTCCCTGCGGCCTCGAGCGCGAGCAGGTGGGCGCAGGAGAGATCTTCGACGTGGATGTAATCCCGGATCGGGGTCCCGTCTCGGGTCGGGTAGTCAGTGCCGTAGATCTGCACCGAACCTCGCTCCCCGGAAGCCGCCCGCAAGACCAGTGGGATCAGGTGCGTCTCCGGGTGGTGGTCTTCTCCGAAACGTCCGCTCGCCCCGGCGACGTTGAAGTATCGCAAGCTCGTCGCCGCGAGGCCGTGGGCCTCGGCAAAGAAGCCGATCAAGCGATCCGCCGCCAGCTTCGACCCACCGTAAGGGTTGGTCGGTAAGGCCGGCGCGCTCTCCGGGATCGGTATCTCCTCCGGCTCCCCGTAAACGGCCGCGGTCGAGGAGAACACCAGTCGCGGAACGCCGGCCTCCCGCATCGCCTCCAGCAAGTTTAGCGTTCCGCACACGTTGTTGCGGTAATAGAGCTCCGGGCGCTCGACCGACTCACCGACCAGAGAGAGCGCAGCGAAGTGCAGCACCCCGTCGTAGCCCGGGGCGAAGACCTCTTTGAGGCCCTCAGCGTCAAGCAGGTCTCCCTTGACGAAGCTGGCGCCCTCCGGGACTGCCCTCTCGTGGCCCTTGGAGAGGTCGTCGAGGACCGTCACCTCGTGCCCCCCCTCCAAGAGTTGCAGGGCGACGACGCTGCCGATGTAGCCCGCCCCGCCGGTGACGAGGAGCTTCAAGGAGAGATCACCTCCGGCCCGTCTTCGGTCAGAACGAACGTCTCCTCGGCCTTCGCGCCGGTTATGGAGGGGTTCCAGGCGAAGGCCTGGCCAACTTCTATCGCTTGCCGGGTCTCCGGGGTTGCTATGACCTCGCGCGCAGCGTAGCCGGCCATTCCGCCCTGATGGTGCAGCTGCCACTCGTCTGGGAAGCCGGCCTCAGCGTAGAATCTCTTGCAATACTCGAAAGCGTCAGCCAAAGAGTGGCCAGTACGGGTGGCTTCCTCGCGCATGCGGTGCAGGATCTCCTCGCACGCCACCTGACGTCGCTCGAAGTCTTCGTCGGGCTCCTCGACGAGGTGGACGATGCTGGTGAGGCTGACGTAGAGCCCGTCCTTTTCGGCGCAGACCACGAGCATCGCCCGACTCCGTATAGGCGTTCCGTGGGGGATCGGGTGCCGGTAAGAGGCGATACGCTCGTCGGCGGCCACCAGTACTACCGGGGTCTTCAACCCCCGTCGTCGGCAGGCCGAGGTGAGGTTCGCGGCGGCCTCGTCCTCCGTCATGCCCGCTGAGAGGGTGGCGGCCGCCTGCTCCATCGCAGCCGAGGTCTCGACCCCGGCCCGCTTGTAGAGCTCTACCGCCTCCTCGTCCAGCACGTAGCGTAAAGGCGTGATCTCCTCCAAGACGTCTCGGGCGCCCTGCAGGGGGAAGTCTGCCGCCAAAGGAGCGCCGTCGGAGAGCTCCCTATAGAGGGGCGCTGCTTCTTCGTGCCACGGGTGCTCGACGACCTCCAGGCTCGGGGTCTCCTCCTCGCGCATCCGCGGAGCTTCTATGTTGTCGGCGACGACGTACTCGGTCCCTGGGGTGACGAGCACGGTGGCGACCCCCAAAGGATCTGAGTGATCCACCCGATTGTCCGAGCCTCCCGTGTACCAGGCGAAGTTGGCCGGTCGGCGGAGCAGAACCGCCCCGAGACCCAGCCGGTCCATGAGCTCCAGGAGCTTCTCGCGTCTTTGGTTCCTGCTCATCTACAACCGTCCCGTTTGGTTCACGGCAAGTTTACCCAGTCATCGCGGCGCGGGTTGCGCTCCGCCCGTCGGGCCCTTGACCGTAGGGTGGCCGTCCTCCCAGGCGAGCTCGTCGATCCAGAACGTGCGGCCCGGGATCTTCGAGCCTACGGCGTCCCGCGGCCAGGCGTGGTACGCCATCCAGGTCTTGCCCTCGCCGTCCTCGACGATGGCGACGTGCCCCGGACCCGCCGCCCCGTCGCTCGTCTTCAGGATGGGGTTCTCGAAGGCTTTCTCGCAAGGGCCCGACGGTCCCTCGCACCTCGCGTAGCCGACCGCGTAGGACTCGCTGTCGAAGGCGTTGCCCGAGAAGAAGAGGTAGTGTTCGCCGTCGCGCTCCCACATCAGGGGCGCCTCGACGAGCTGCCCTTCCCATGTAGCGTCTTGCTTCATGAGCCTCTCGGGTTCGCCCCCCAAACTCAACCCGTCGGGCGAGAGCTTTTGGGAGTAGATAAAGGTGTCGAGGCCGCAGCAGTTTCCGTCGTTCTTCCAGAGCAAGTACAGGGAGCCGTCGCCGTCCCTGAAGGGGCTCGCGTCTATGGAGCCGCCCTCGTCCGCCTGGCAG
Organism: Actinomycetota bacterium; assembly: GCA_030867425.1. Classification (GTDB taxonomy): domain Bacteria; phylum Actinomycetota; class Rubrobacteria; order Rubrobacterales; family Rubrobacteraceae; genus Rubrobacter_F. The sequence continues at coordinate 2,913 of JALZFJ010000282.1, forward strand.
ACGAGAGGTTCCTCGCTCTCGTCGATGAAGGGGCCTTCGGGGGAGTCGGCGATGGCACGGCCTATGCACTGCTTACCGCTGCCGGCCGAGGTCGCGGTGTAGTAGAGGACGTAGGCGCCGTCTTCGCGGCGGAGCACCTCGGGGGCCCAGGTCTTCCCGCGGTTCGCCCACTCCGCGAGGTCCGGCATGGCGTCCACCCCCCGGGTCCATTCCACGAGGTCTTCGGACGTTAACGTCGGGACGTTCGCGCCGGAGTCGTTGGTCGAGTAGGCGTGGTACGTCCCGTTCGCCCAGAGTATGAAGGGGTCCGGGAAGTTTTTGTCGTAGACGGGGTTCGTGAAGGTCTTTGTCTTACCCGAGGCGGAGGGTTCGGGACCGCCGCACCCGGAGAACATCGCCAGCAACACGAGCACCGGCGCGCCGAGGCCCACCTGATTCAACACGCAGCCTGCGTTCCGGTCGCTCGCTCCGGGGCGGACCTTTGTTCGCGCGCCCGTGCCGCGCTTTTGTGCCGACTCGCACGCATCGGACGCCCCTTTACCCGTCCCCGGCATTGTTCATCCCGCCCTCGATCGCCTCACGCAGCCAACCGGCGGTCTCCTCCGGCAGCGCGTCGACGATGAACGCCCCCGCGCCCTGTTCGCTACCCGCGAGGTACTTGAGCTTCTCGGCGGTGCGGTTCGGGGGGTAGAACTCGACGTGGAAGTGGGCCAGACTTCCGTAATCTCCGCTGTCGGTGGGGGCCTGGTGCATCGCCATCACGTAGGGCAGCGAGAAGCCGAAGAGGGCATCGTAGCCCATGAGGAGGCGCTTGAGGGTCCGGGCGAGGTCCTCTTTTTCGGCGCCGGTCAACTCGGTCATCGAGGGAACGCAGCGCCTCGCGTAGACGTGCACCTCGTAGGGGTAGCGGGCGTAGAAGGGAACGAAGGCGGTAAAGTGCTCACCTTTGTGAAGCACGCGGCGGCCGTCAGCGTGCTCTTGGGCCAGGACGTCGCAGTGGAGGCAGCCTCCGTGCTCCTCGTGGTAGCCGCGGGCCGCTTTCAGCTCTCTCTCCGGGCGTGGGGGGACGAAGGGGTAGCCGTAGACCTGGCCGTGTGGGTGGTGCAGCGTCACCCCTATCGCCTCGCCCTTGTTCTCGAAGACGAAGACGTACTTTACATACTCAAGGGCCCCGAGCTCGGCGTAGCGGTCGGCCCAGACCTCGACGAGTTTGCGTATACGCTTCTCCGGCAACCCGGCCAGGGTCTCCTCGTGCTCGTCGGAGTAGACGACTACCTCACAGACGCCCTGTCCGGGCGCCGTCGGCGTGAGGACGGTGCCGGGCTCATCAGGCTCGGGCGCGTCCGGGATG
>JALZFJ010000195.1 GCA_030867425.1 Actinomycetota bacterium
CGCGAGCTGGCTCGCGAGCGCGCCCCGCATGGGACGCTCGTGATCTCGAATGTTCAAAAAGGCGGGCGGGGCCGCCTCGAGCGAAGTTGGAGTTCCCCCTCGGGTGGTATCTGGATGTCGCTCGTCCTCCGGCCGAAGATACCGTCTCACCTCGCGCCCCGTATCACCCTGGCCGCCGCCGTGGGTGTGGCGAAGGCGCTCTGGAGCTTCGGGGTCGAGACCCGCATAAAGTGGCCGAACGACCTACTCGTCCTCAAACCCGGAGAGTCCGAAGGACGCAAGATCTGCGGCATCCTCGCCGAGACCGGCGCTACAAACCTCTTTGCAAAGCGCCTAGGTCCCCGTGATGATAACCGCGTAGCCTTCGTCGTCCTCGGCGTCGGCCTAAACGCCAACCTGGATCCCGAAGACCTGAACGTCCCCGACCGGGAGGTCGCCACCCTCCGGTCCGAGTTGGGGCGCGACGTGGACCTCATAGAGCTGCTCGGTACCCTTCTCTCCGGCCTCGACGTCGAGCTCGGGAGGATCGAAGACTTCGACGCCGTCCTCGACGACTGGCGGGCGCTGAACTGCACTTTAGGAAAGCTGGTGCGGGTAGAACGCTTCGGGGAAATCCTTGAAGGTCGGGCCGCGGATCTCACTCCGGAAGGCGCCCTGCTCCTTGAGACACCGGAGGGCACGGTCGAGATCTTCGAGGGCGAGGTGGAGCACCTCCGGCAGGAAGGAGCGTAAGGCGCGTCGCCTGCGCCGACCGCGTCAGCGACGGGTACCTCGGCCGTAGCTGCATCGTGGACCCGAGCGGCGGCGTACTCGCCTTCGGGAGCGTTGCTGAAGAAGAGCTGATAAGTGCGGAGGTGTGCCCCAGCCGGGCCAAGGCACCCGCAAGCTGCGCGTTTAGGATGCCGCCTCGTCTCATAAAGTCTCCCCGCTGCTAGTGGAACTCCGAGACATTCTCGGGGGTCACCAGTTGCACCTCGACGGGGATGTTCTCCTCCACGGACTCGTCGTTTATGACGCTTATCGCGTTCTCGACTCCTAGAGAGCCGATCTCGGCCGGCTGCTGGGCGACGGTGGCGTTCATCGTGCCGTCCTGAATGGCGCTCAGGGCATCCTCTATGGCGTCGAAGCCGACGACCTTGACCTCCTCTCCGGCGCTGCCCCCTAAAGCCTGCACGGCGCCTAGGGCCATCTCGTCGTTCTGGGCGAAGATGCCCACTATTCCCGGGTTGGCCTGCAGGATGTTCTCCGTCACGTTGAGCCCCTCGGCCCGGTCGAAGTTGGCTGTCTGGCTGGCGACGACCTCGACGGAGCTCTGGGCGTCTATCGCTTCCTGGAAGCCCTGGCCCCTGTCGCGCGCGGGCTCGGCGCCTGGGATGCCCTCCAGTTGGGCGACGCTGCCGCTGCCGACGAGCCGAATCAGCTCTTCTCCGGCCAGGTTGCCGCCCTGCACGTTGTCCGAGGCGATGGTGGAGGCGATCTCCCCGCCCGACGCTCCGCGGTCCAGGGCGATGACCGGGATGTTGGCCTGGTTCGCCGCCTCGATCGCCGGGACGACGGCATCCGAATCTACCGGGTTCACCAGGATGGCGTTCACCTGCTGGGTTACGAAGTTCTGGATGTCGTCCTGCTGCTGGGCGGTGTCGTTCTGCGCATCGGAGATGATGAGCTCCGCCCCAGCCTTGTCCGCTGCGCCCTGCGCGCCGTCCCGCAGGGTCACGAAGAACGGGTTGTTCAGCGTGGAGACCGAGAGCCCGATCCTCGCTCCACCTCCTCCGTCGCCACCGCGCTGACAGCTGGTCGCCAGGGCCGTCGCCAGGACCGCCAGTAAAAGCACCGCCAGCAGCATCGTCGCCCTCGTCCTCATCCCGCGCTCCCTTCGTCGTAGATCTTCCTCATCCCTTCCGTCTCCTCAAGGTATCCGTCATCACGGCGAGGGCGATGACGGCGCCTATGACCACCTGCTGGAAGTCGGACGAGACGTTCAACAGGTTGAGCCCGTTCCTCAGCACGCCCAGGATGAGCGCCCCGATCAGGGTTCCCGAGGCCGTTCCCACCCCGCCAGAGAGGCTGGCGCCCCCGATCACGACCGCCGCTATCGCGTCGAGCTCGAAGGTGAAGCCGGCCTGGGGCTGAGCCGAGGCCAGCCGGGCCGTGAGCAGGATTCCGGCTATGCCAGCGAAGAGGCCCGAAAGCGTATACACGACGAGCTTCTGGCGGGAGACGTTTATCCCGGAGAGCCTCGAGGCCTCCTCGTTGCCGCCGATGGCGTACATGCACCGGCCCGCGTAGGTGCTACGGAGTATGCCAACCGCGACGACCCACATGACGAGCATCAGGATCACTGGCAGCGGCACGAAGCCCAATAGTTCACCGGTGCCCAAGGCGCGGACCGCCCCCGGGATCGGGTTCAGCGGGGCGTTGCCTGAGATCACGAGCGACAAGCCCCGCGCAGCGCTGAGCATCGCCAAAGTGGCAATGAAGGATGGTAGCTTCCCCAGGGTTATGAGCAACCCGTTGGTAAGACCCGCCAAAGCGCCCGACCCGATCCCGAGTGCCAGCGCGATGGGCAGTGGCAGACCGGCTACTACGGTCGCCCAGCCGAACACTATCCCGGAAAGACCCAGGACACTACCGACGGAGAGGTCTATGCCGCCCGAGACGATCACGAAGGTCTGGCCCAAAGCCAGGATGGCGATCACAGCTATCTGGATCCCCACGTTGGAGAGGTTGTTGGGCGTGAGGAAGAAGGGCGAGAGGATCGTCATCACGATGCAGAGTAGGATCAGGCCCCCGAGCGGCCCGCCACGCGACAGGAGCTCCCGGGGTTTGATCCTTCCCGCGACGCTACCCAACTGCGGCCTGGCTTCCCAGCGTCGCGAGCTCCATGACGTTCTCCCCGTTCGCCTCGTCCGCCGAAAGCTCGCCCGTGATGCGGCCACTGCTCATCACCAGTATCCGGTCGCTCATCCCCAAGATCTCCGGGAGGTCGCTCGAGATCATCAGTATCCCGGCCCTGTTCTCTGTGAGCTCGTTCATCAGCTCGTAGATCTCGACCTTCGCGCCCACGTCTATCCCACGGGTGGGCTCGTCCATGATCAGGACCTGCGAGCCGGCCAGGAGCCACTTCCCGATGACGACCTTCTGCTGGTTGCCGCCGGAGAGGTACCGGACTTCTTGCCCCAGGCCCGGTGTCCTTATGTTCAGATCCTCGACCATCTTCCCCGCCCGCTTCCGCTGCTCCCCGCGGTCGACGAGCCCCGCCCTGACGTTCTGCTCAAGCGAAGCCAACCCCAGGTTCTCGGCCACCGAGAGTGGCGGCACGACGCCCTGCCCCTGCCTATCTTCCGTGACGAACCCCATGCTCCGATCCTTAGCCTCGCGTGGCTCCCCGAGCCTCATCCGCTCTCCTCTCACCCACACCTCGCCGGAGTCGATAGGGTCTGCACCGAAGATGGCGCGCGCGAGCTCCGTCCTGCCGGCCCCGACGATGCCGGCCATCCCGACCACCTCGCCGGCCCGCACCTCGAAAGAGACGTCTTCCAGGACCCCCTCCCGCGAGAGGTTCTTCACCTCCAGCAAGACCTCTCCGACCTCGGGCTGCCGGCGGGGGAACTGGTCCTCGATAGACCGCCCGACCATCATCCGCACGAACTCTCGATGGTCCGTGCTCGCCGGCACCCGATCCACCATCTTGCCGTCTCGTAGGACGGTTACCCGGTCCCCGATCTCGGCGACCTCTTCGAGGTGATGGGAGATGAAGATCACGCCGACTTCTTCCTCTTTGAGACCTCGGACGATCTCGAACAGACGCTCGACTTCCTGGCCCGACAGAGAGGCGGTCGGCTCGTCCATGATCAGGATCCGGGCGTTCAGGCTCAACGCCTTGGCTATCTCGACCATCTGCCTCTGAGCGACGCCGAGGTTGGAGATAAGGGCACTGGGATCCACCAGTACCTTCATTCTCTCCAGTAATTTGCGCGCCTCTTCCTGCATCTTCCGGCGATCCACGATCCCGAAACGCCGGGGCTGCCTACCGAGGAAGATGTTCTCGGCCACGGTGAGCTGCGGTACTAGGTTGAACTCCTGATAGATCGTGGATATACCGCGCTCCTGCGCATCGGTGGCGGAGGAGATGCTCACCGGCTCGCCGTCCAGCAGGATCTCTCCCTCGTCCGGCTGGTAGGCGCCCGAGAGCATCTTTATGAGGGTGCTCTTGCCGGCGCCGTTCTCCCCGAGCAGCACGTGGACCTCCCCCTTCTCCAGCTCGAAGTTCACCCCGTCGAGCGCCACGACGCCGGGGAAGCGTTTCGTGATGCCCTGCATCTCCAACAGAGTACTCACGCCGCTCCTCCTACCCGCTTCCCTCGCTACGTCCCTTAGCAACCCTGTTCCCGAACCGATTGTAGAGGTTCGCGAAAACGTACACAAGAAGATGGTCGCTCTTCCACTAGCGGTGGACGCCCTATGCTGTTCTTGTCCCGGGAGAAGCTGACAGACGATCCCTAAAAAGCGCCTGGAAGGATTCGAACCTCCGACTCGCGGTTTAGGAAATCGAACCAGGGCGGTTACCGGGGTTCACCGAGGTTAGATGCATCTTCCTCTCTTTCTAAGGGGCCAGGGCTCCGCCTTGCAGGATACCCCAGCCCGGTTTGGGGCTGCTCCACTTCAGGCATATAGGGGATACCCCAACGTCTTCTTGCCAAGGAGGATGAGCAGCACGATGGACGACAAGACGCAGAAGCGAGCGCAGACCGTGCTGTCGATAGCCATAGCGATGGGCCTCTCCCGCCCGGTAAATCGGTTTATCGACGAACGGATACCGGAACGCAGGGGCGCGAAGGACGACCTACTAGAGGCCGCCCTGCAGGGGGCTGTGAGGATGGCAGCGTTCTTCGCGGCGTCTGTGCTCATACGGAAGTTGTCCGAGATACGGCGCTGACCCCTAGGGGACATGAGAGGCTTGACGCTGGGCTGGCGCCTCGCAGCGTCTTCATAGGGCGGATTTCTAGGGCTCGAAGCGGCAATCACCAGGCTTGTGCTTGGCATTACCGCATTAAACAATGAAGTTTTGAGACCCTAAGCTCGTGCTCGCCAAGAAGACGGGGATGCACACCAGACATCTAATGGCCTGGGTGCTCTAGGGTCAACATAGACGTGTTGGTCCAAAAGTCACCAGCCCATTAAATCTCCTTCCAGCTCGGATAGAGGGTGGGGCCGCTACGGTAGAACTGACGCGAGGCTGAGGGAGGAGGCGTGAAGCCACCAACTAGAGCGGACGCCCTCCTTGCAGGTTCAACCGCCAGTAGCCGATCTGGAACGGCGGATCATCGCTGACAGCCTGCTCGGTCAGCGAGGCCACGAACTGGTCCCGTAGCTCGTCGTCCGGCATTTGCGCCAAGTGTTCGCGGAAGATCACGCTGGCTATGAACTCCCGGTATTCCTTGGCGTCGGCGAGCACCACGGGCGCCTGTTCCAAGCTGGTCCTAACGTCGACGAAACCGGCGGACCGCAGCCGTTCGGCGGTGGTAATGTCATCCGCGTACTCCCAGGGGCTTGACCAACCGGAAAAGAATCGGACGTAAGGCTCCTGCGCCATGACCACCGACGCTCGCCCCAGCAAGCGAGAGAGATTCGGCCCCCCGCCGCATTGAGCCACCAGCCAGCCACCCGGCCTCAAGGCCAGATAGAGGTGCCTATAGAGTTGTGGGTGATCCTTTATCCAGTGGAAGGTAGCCGTACTGAGGATGCCGTCCACCTTCTCTTCTATCCGAAGGGTCTGGAGGTCGGCTCGCACGAACGTCACGCGGTTGCTGAACCGCGGCCCGAGATATTCGCTCGCTGCACGAAGCATGTTCTCCGAGTGGCCCACGGCGATCACTCGCCCCTTGGGCAACCGCTCGAGCAACTCGGCCGTCAGGCGGCCGGTGCCGCATCCG